>JBQGFI010000298.1:0-2483 GCA_052040065.1 Marmoricola sp. | reverse complement strand
CCGACCCCCTCGGCCACCAGCAGCTTCCCGAGGTCGGCCCCGTCGGTGCTGAAGGGGATCGGCGGCACCCGCTCGGGGAAGAGCCGGTGGAGCAGCCGCCGCATCACGTAGCCCTCGCGCATCGCGACGAACGGCTGGTCGGCCAGTGCCGCCACCGGCACCGCGTCGTACGCCGCCAAGGGGTGCTGCGCCGGCATCACGACCACCGGCCGTCCTCGCAGCAGGGCGGTGGCCGTGAGCCCTGCGGGCACCGGGTCGGAGGCGAAGCCGTTGACGAGACCGAGCTCGAGCGTCCCCTCGCGCAGACCCTCCTCGATCACGGGGACCTGCGCCTGGGAGACCTCGACGTTGACCCGCGGCCGCTGCTGGCCGAGCCGCCGCACGGCCGGCACCAGCAGGGTCGAGGTGGCCGTGCTGACCGTGCCGATCCGGACGCTCGCCTCCTCGGCATCCTTCCCCGCCGCCGCACGGAGCCGCTCGGCGGCGTCGACCACCTCCTCCATCAGTGGCAGCAGGTCGAGGCCGCGCGGGGAGACCCGGGCACCCGAGCGGCGCCGGTCGAGCAGGGTCACGCCGAGCTCACGCTCGAGCCGGGCGAGTGCCTCGCCGAGCGCCTGCTGGGAGAGGTGGAGCTGCTCGGCGGCCCGTCTCAATGAGCCGTGACGGGTGACGGCGGAGAGATAGCGGAGCTGGTCGACACGCATGCGATTTCCTGTTCCCGGAACAATAGTGCAGTAATTTGATCGAGTTAAGTCACAACGAAGAGGAGCATCCATGTCCCACACCCAAGCCGCCGCGCAGGAGACCCCGATCCCGCTGCTCGACCGGCCCACGCTGCGCACCGCCCGGCTCGACGTCGTCCGGGCCGGGCTCGCGCCCGTGCTGGAGCAGATCGCCGACGGCGCGCTCCAGCGTGAGCTGGACGGAGAGCTGCCGCGGGAGGCGGTGCGCCGGCTGGCGGTCGAGGGGTACGGCGCGCTGCGGGTGCCCCAGGACCACGGTGGTGGCGGGCTGACCCTGCCCGAGCTCACCCAGCTCTGGATCGACCTCGCGGCCGCCGACGCCAACCTCCCGCAGGCGCTGCGCGGCCACTTTGCGCTGGTCGAGGACCGGCTCTGGCAACACCGGCTCGGCAGCGACCAGCGTCACTGGTTCGCCCGTTTCGTCTCCGGCGAGCTGGCCGGCAACGCGTGGTCGGAGGTCGGCGGCACCGCGATCGACACCCAGCGCACGGTGCTGTCGCAGCAGAAGGACGGCGGCTATCGGCTCGACGGTCGGAAGTACTACACGACCGGCACGATCTTCGCCGACTGGGTGGACGTCTACTGCCGGCGGGCGCGCCCCGGGCAGGAGGACGACTTCGTCATCGCGATCGTCGACACCCGTCGGTCCGGGGTGACCGTGCTCGACGACTGGGACGGGTTCGGGCAGCGGGGCACCGGCAGTGGCACCACCGTCTTCGAGGACGTCGAGGTGCCGGCCGGGCACGTCATGCCCTTCGGCGACCGCTTCCCCTACCAGACCGCGCTCTACCAGCTGAACCTGCTCGCCAGCCTGGTGGGCACCGGGCGCGCCGCGCTGCGCGACGTCGTCCGGGAGGTGCGTGCGCGGACCCGCACCTACTCCCACGCCAACGCCCCGCGCGTGCGCGACGACGCCCAGGTGCTGGCCCGGGTCGGCGAGATCGCCGCGGCCGTGCACGCCGCCGAGGCGGCGACGATCCGGGTGGCCACCGCCCTCGACGAGGTCTCGACCCTGGCGAACGACCCGGTCGCCACCGCGGCCGCCACCGAGGTGGCGGAGATCGAGTCGTCGGCGGCCCAGGTCGTCGTGACGGATCTCGTGCTGCGGGCGACCTCCGACCTCTTCGACGCGCTCGGCGCCTCGGCGACCAGCCGTGCCAAGGCGCTCGACCGGCACTGGCGCAGCGCCCGCACCCTCGCCTCCCACAACCCGCGGATCCTCAAGGCCCGCGTCGTCGGCGACCACGTCGTCAACGGCACCGTGCCGCCGTACGCCTGGGCGATCGGGGCGACGACCCGTGGGCAGGAGTGGCAGGCCCGGCCTGCCACCCCCTCGGCCGTTCCCGACGGGGACGTGAGTGGCGTCACTGGTCACGCGTCCATTTAACCTCATAAAGTCACTAGACATACAGACCAACGAGGAGGAGGCCCGATGTCCGACCTTCAGTTCGCCTACTGGGTGCCCAACGTCAGCGGTGGCCTGGTCGTCAGCACGATCGAGCAGCGCACCGACTGGGGCTACGACTACAACAAGGCGCTGGCGCAGCTCGCCGAGCGCAACGGCTTCGACTACGCGCTCTCGCAGGTGCGCTACATGGCGTCGTACGGTGCGGCCTACCAGCACGAGTCGACCAGCTTCAGCCTCGCGCTGCTGCTGGCCACCGAGCGGCTGAAGGTGATCGCCGCGGTCCACCCCGGCCTCTGGCAGCCCGGGGTGCTCGCGAAGTTCCTGACCACGGC
>JBQGFI010000297.1:0-5578 GCA_052040065.1 Marmoricola sp. | reverse complement strand
TCCGGGACCACTGGCCGACCTCGGCCGCCGCCTGGCTGCCCGACGGTGAGGTGCCGCGGCCGGGCGACCTCCTCCGGATGGAGCAGTACGCCGCCACGCTGCGCCGCCTGGTCGCGGCCAGCGAGGCCGCGTCCACCCGCGAGGACCGGATCGAGGCCGCACGCAGGGAGTGGCGCGAGGGGTTCGTCGCCGAGGCGATCGAGGCCTTCGTCCGCGACCCCCACCGCCACTCCTCGGGCTCCGACCACGCGGGCGTGATCACGGCCGCCGACCTGGCCGGCTTCCGGGCGTCGTACGAGCCGGCGGTGACGCGCGACTTCCACGGGATCACCGTCGCCAAGACGGGTGCGTGGGGGCAGGGGCCGGTGCTGCTGCAGGCGCTCGCGATCCTCGAGGGCTTCGATCCGCACGAGGTCGACCCGTCGACCGAGGCCGGCGCCCATCGGGTGCTCGAGGCGCTCAAGCTGGCGCTGGCCGACCGTGACGCGTGGTACGGCGACCCGGACCCGGCCGGTGACGCCCCGCCGGTGCCGCTCGACGTCCTGCTCTCCGACGACTACGCCGCCGAGCGGCGTGCGCTGATCGGCGAGCGGGCCTCCCACGACTTCCGGCCGGGCACGGTGGCCGGCCGCGAGCCCTACCTCCCGCCCCTGGCCACCGAGCGTGACGGTGGCGCGGGGGCCGGTGAGCCGACCGTGTCGGTCAGCGGCCGCACGCGCGGCGACACCTGCCACGTCGATGTCGTCGACCGCTGGGGCAACCTGGTCTCCGTGACACCCTCGGGCGGCTGGCTGCAGTCCTCGCCCTACATCCCCGAGCTCGGCTTCTGCCTCGGCACCCGGCTGCAGATGACCTGGCTCGACGAGGCTGCGCCCTCGGCGCTGCGGCCGGGTCGTCGGCCGCGCACGACGCTGACGCCGACGCTGCTGCTGCACGACCAGACTCCGGTCAGCGCCCTCGGCACTCCCGGCGGCGACCAGCAGGACCAGTGGCAGCTGCTCTACCTGCTGCGCACGATCGTCGGCGGCCACGAGCCGCAGCAGGCGATCGACGCGCCCGCGCTCCACACCACGTCGATGCCGGGGTCGTTCTGGCCTCGCAACTGGACCCCCGGCGGCGCCGTGGTCGAGGACCGGCTGGGCGACGACGTCATCGCCGGGCTGGAGGCCCGGGGACACGTCGTCACCCGCGCCGGCGACTGGGCGCTCGGCCGGCTGTCGGCCGTCACCCGCGACCCGGCCACCGGCGAGCTGACCGCCGCCGCCAACGCGAGAGGAGCCCAGGGCTATGCCGTCGGACGCTGAGAAGGCCGTGACCAGGACCCCGCTGCTGTCGATCCGGGACCTCGAGGTCAGCTATGGCGGTACGCCGGTGCTCCACGGCATCGACCTCGACATCGCCGAGGGCGAGCGGGTGGCGCTGGTGGGCGAGTCGGGGTCGGGCAAGTCGACCACCGCCGCGGCCGTGCTCAACCTGCTGCCGCCCGGCGGACGGGTGACCCGGGGCTCGATCTCCTTCCGCGACGAGGACGTCGCCCACGCCGACCCCCGGCGCCTGCGGGGCCTGCGCGGCAAGGAGGTCGGCCTCGTGCCGCAGGACCCCATGTCCAACCTCAACCCCGCGACCCGGGTCGGCCACCAGGTCGCCGAGACGCTGGCGGCCCACGGGGTGGCGCAGGGGCGCGCGGCCTGGGACCGCGCGGTGGAGCTGCTCGGCGAGGCCGGCATCCCCGACGCCGGGCGCCGCGCGAAGCAGTACCCCCACGAGTTCTCGGGCGGCATGAGGCAGCGCGTCCTCATCGCGATCGGGCTGGCGTGCGGACCCGACCTGCTCATCGCCGACGAGCCCACCTCCGCGCTCGACGTGACCGTGCAGCGCCAGATCCTCGACCACCTCGAGGAGCTGCGCTCTGCGTCCGGCACCTCCCTGCTGCTCGTCACCCACGACCTCGGGCTCGCGGCCGATCGCGCCGACACCGTCGTGGTGATGTCGCAGGGCGTGGTCGTCGAGCGCGGCCCGGCCCGGCAGATCCTGCGCGACCCGCAGCACGAGTACACGCAGCGCCTGGTCGCGGCAGCACCCTCCACGACGTCGGCGAGGACACTGGCGGGAGACCGGCCCGCACCCGTGGACGGCGAGCAGCCGATCCTCGCCGTCCGCGACCTCCACAAGCACTACCGGGTGCGCGGCCGGCGCGAGCCGTTGCACGCGGTCGACGGCGTCTCCTTCAGCGTGCCGACCGGGACCACCACGGCGATCGTCGGAGAGTCGGGCTCGGGCAAGACGACGGTCGCACGGATCGCGCTCGGGCTCGAGACGCCGACCTCCGGCGAGGTGGAGGTCGACGGCGTGCCGGTCACCACGGCGAGCCGCTCGCAGCGCCGGGCCATCCGCCGGGCGATGCAGCCGGTCTTCCAGGACCCCTACGCCTCGCTCAACCCGATGTTCACCGTCGAGCACGCCGTCGCCGAGCCGTTGCGGGTCTTCCGCACCGGCGGCCGGCGCGAGCGCCGGGCCCGCGTGGCCGAGCTGCTCGACCACGTGTCGCTGCCGCGCAGCGTGGCCCAGCGCCACCCCAACGAGCTCTCGGGGGGCCAGCGGCAGCGCGTGGCCATCGCCCGGGCCCTGGCGCTCGACCCGCGGCTGGTGGTCTGCGACGAGGCGGTCTCGGCCCTCGACGTCCTCGTGCAGGACCAGATCCTGCGGTTGCTGACCGACCTCCAGCGCGACCTCGGCCTGTCCTACCTCTTCATCACCCACGACCTGGCCGTCGTGCGGCTGATCGCGCACGACGTGCTGGTCATGCAGCAGGGTCGGGTGGTCGAGCACGGCACGGTCGCCGAGGTCTTCGACAACCCCCGCTCCGACTACACGCGGGAGCTGCTGGCGGCCATCCCCGGTGGCGAGGTCTTCGCGTGAGGGGCCGATGACGCGCCGGGCCGACGACGTCCTCCGCCGGGTGCGCGCCGACATCGTGGCGGGCGTGCACCCCCCGGGCGCCCGGCTCACCGAGTCGTCGCTGACGGCGGCGTACGACGTGTCACGGGTGCCGGTGCGCGAGGCGCTCAAGCAGCTCGAGGTCGAGGGGTTCGTCGTCTCCCGCGCCTACGCCGGGGTGAGCGTGGCACACCTCGACGCCCACGAGGCGGAGGACCTCTTCACCGTGCGTCGCACGATCGAGGAGATCACCGTCGCGCGGTGTGCACGCCGCTTCCGCGGCGGCGCCGACGACCCGGAGGTGGCGGCCTTCGCCGACGCCCTGGAGCACCTCGTCGCCACCGGCTGCGGTGCCGTCGACACGGCCGACCGGTCGGGGCTGGCACCGCTCAACACCGAGTTCCACCTCTCGCTGGCCGAGTTCAGCGGCAGCAGCTCGATGCTCAGCCTGCTGCGCCAGGTCTCCTCCAAGATCGAGTGGCTCTATGCGATGGACGTCGACGTGCGCGGACCCCACTCGTGGAGCGAGCACCGCGCCATCGCCGACGCCGTCGTGGGCGGCCGGGTCGCCGACGCCCGCCGGCTGATGCGCCAGCACGTCACCAACTCCCTCGAGGGCTACCTGTCCCGCCACCTGCCTGCGGCGGAGGCCCCGTGAGCGCGTCCTTCGACCGGCTGTCGACCACCCTGATGCTGGTGCTGTCCTTCGGCACCGGCGTGCTCGACGCCGCCACCTACCTCGGCCTCCACCAGGTCTTCACCGCCAACATGACCGGCAACGTGGTCTTCGTCGGCCTCGGCCTGGCCGACGACACCTCGGTCCCGCTGCTGCGGGCCGGCCTCGCGCTCGGCGGGTTCGTCGTCGGCGCCGCCGTGATCGGGCTGGTGCAGCGCGGCCGGGCGGCCCGCCCCAACAGCGACGGCGTCGCGGCGACCACCTTCGTGCTGATGGGGCTCCTCGTAGGCGGCTGTGCGCTGGCGCTGGCGCGCCTCGACCAGACCGAGCTGGTGCTCGACCTCGCCACGGCCGCGATCGCCTTCGCCATGGGTGCCCAGGCCGTGGCCGCTCGCCGCGTGGCGGTCACCGACGTCTCCACGGTCGTCGTGACCTCGACCCTGGCCGGGATGGCCGCCGAGGCACCCTGGACCGGAGGCAGCTCCGACCGAGCGACGACCTTCCGGCGGGCAGCCGCCGTCGTGGCGATGGGCGGGGGCGCGGTCGCCGGCGCCTTCCTCCTGCGCCTCGGCATCGCCGTCCCGGTCGCCCTCACCGCCGCGCTGCTGGTGCTGGTCGGGGTGATCGGGCTGGTGCGCGTCCGACGCCACCGACGGACCGCGGTGGCCGGGGAGCGGCCGCTCGCCCGGGTGTAGGCGCGTCCTAGCGGCTCGTGACCTCGTCGAGCCCGGCGAGGTCGTCGGGCGTCGGCTCCCACCGCATCGCCGCAGCGTTGGTCCGGACCTGCTCGCCGCTGGTGGCACCGGCAATGACCGAGCCGACCATCGGCTGGGCCGCCAGGCCCGCGATCGCGACGTCGAGGACGCTCAGGTCGCGCGCCCCGGCGTACGCCCTCACGGCCTCGATCCGGTCCCAGTCGGCGGTCTTCAGCCAACCCGCGCGCGACGGGTCGAGGACGGCGCGCGAGCCGGCGGGCGCGTCCTCGCCGCGGCGGTACTTGCCGGTCAGCAGCCCGTACTCGAGCGGGAAGAACGGCAGCATCCCGACGCCGTACTGCTCGCACGCGGGGATCACCTCGTCCTCGACCGTGCGGTCGAGCAGCGAGTAGCGGTTCTGCACCGACACGAAGCGCTCGAGCCCCGCGGTGCGGGCGGTCCAGTCGGCGTCGGCGAGCTGCCAGGCCGCGAAGTTGGAGCAGCCGACGTAGCGGACCTTGCCGTCCCGGACCAGGTCCGTCAGCGCCGACAGCGTCTCCTCGACCGGGGTCACCTCGTCGGGCAGGTGGAGCTGGTAGAGGTCGATGTGGTCGGTGCGCAGCCGCCGCAGCGACTCCTCGACCGCACGCACGACGTAGCGCCGGGAGCCGTGGGCGTCGCGGTCGTGGCCGAACAGTCCCTGCTGACCCATCCCGAACTTCGTGGCGAGCACGAACTCGTCCCGCTGCCCCTGCAGCGCCTCGCCCAGCAGCTCCTCCGAGCCGCCCGGCGGGTCGCCGTACGCATCGGCGGTGTCGAGGAAGGTGACCCCGGTGTCGCGGGCTGCCGCGAGGATCCCCTTCACCCCCTCGAGGTCGACCCGCCGGCTGAAGGCGTTGCAGCCGATACCGACGGCGCTGACCACGAGTCCCGAGTCGCCCAGAGGGCGGTAGTCCATGCTCACGCGCCGAGCCTACGATCGGGGTGTGCGCATCCTGTCGATCCAGTCCCACGTCGCCTACGGCCACGTCGGCAACTCCGCCGCCGTCTTCCCGCTCCAGCGGCTCGGCCACGAGGTCTGGCCGGTGCTGACCGTGAACTTCTCCAACCACACGGGCTACGGCGAGTGGCGCGGGCCGTTGATCGCGCCCGCCGACGTCACCGACGTGATCACCGGGATCGAGGAGCGCGGCGCGTTCACCGCCTGCGACGCCGTGCTGTCGGGCTACCAGGGCAGCCCCGCGATCGCCGAGGTCATCGTCGACGCCGT
>JBQGFI010000296.1:0-6956 GCA_052040065.1 Marmoricola sp. | reverse complement strand
GCGCGCCTCGAGCTCGGCCTGGGCGACGGCGGTCTGGAACGTGACGTCCCACAGCGTCGGCGCCTCCTGCAGGTAGGCCTCGCCGCGTGCGACGTTGCGCAGGAAGGCACGCTGGCTCACGGTCTGCGCGACCGGGCCGATAGTGGTGTAGGTCTCGCTCCAGTCGACGGAGAGCCCGAGCGTGCGCCACAGCTGCTCGAAGACCTGCTCGTCCTCCTCGACGAGCTGCTCGCACAGCGCGACGAAGTTGGGGCGGCTGATGGGGACCTGGCGCTTGGGGTCCGGCTTCTCGGGCGGGGTGAAGTCGGGGTCGTAGGGGAGCGAGGGGTCGCAGCGGACGCCGAAGTAGTTCTGCACCCGGCGCTCGGTCGGCAGGCCGTTGTCGTCCCAGCCCATCGGGTAGAAGACCGACTTGCCGCGCATCCGCTGGTAGCGGGCGACCAGGTCGGTGTGGGTGTAGGAGAAGACGTGCCCGACGTGCAGGCTGCCGCTCACCGTGGGCGGCGGGGTGTCGATGGAGTAGACGCGCTCGCGCGGCTGGGTGCGGTCGAAGGCGTAGGTGTCGTCGGCCTTCCACTGCTGCGACCACTTCTGCTCCAGGCCCTCCAGCGCCACCTTGTCGGGTACGACGACCGCGCCGCGAGCGGTCGTCATACCGGACTCAGGCAGGTCGTGGCGCGGGGCGTCAGTCATGCCGCGCATGCTACGGAGCGTCCCACCGGCTCCGCGAACCAGTTCCCCCACCGCCGATCCGCCCTGAGGCCTGCACCCGGGGCGGATGGGCGAGCGGGCGGACCGGAGGGCGCGACACCTAGACTCGGGAGGGTCATGACTCACGCACCGCAGGCGCGTCCCGCCGAGACCTACGCCGAGGTCGAGGACGCCCTCCTCAGCCGCTGGCCCGAGACCAGGCTCGACCCGACGCTGGAGCGCGTCGAGGCCTTCTGCGCGCTGCTGGGCGACCCGCAGCGCAGCTACCCCGTCGTGCACCTCACCGGCACCAACGGCAAGACCTCCACCGCGCGCATGGTGGAGCGGCTGCTGCTGACGCTCGGGCTGCGCACCGGGCGCTTCACCAGCCCCCACCTGCAGTCGATGACCGAGCGCATCGTGCTCGACGGGGAGCCGCTCGACGAGGAGGCCTTCGTGCGCGCCTTCAACGACGTCGCGCCGTACACCCACCTCGTCGACGCCGAGCACTCCCACCCGCTGTCGTTCTTCGAGACCGTCGTCGGCATGGCCTACGCCGCCTTCGCCGACGCCCCGGTCGACGCCGCGGTGGTCGAGGTCGGCATGGGCGGCGCCTGGGACGCCACCAACGTCGTCGACGCCGCCGTCGCCGTGCTCACCCCCGTGGCGGTCGACCACAGCCGCTACCTCGGCGACACGGCCGAGGAGATCGCGCGCGAGAAGGTCGGCATCGTCAAGGCCGGCGCCACCGTGGTCTCGGCCGTGCAGCAGCCGGGCGTGGCCGACGTGCTCGCCCAGCGCTGCCAGGAGGTCGGGGCGACGCTCGCGATCGAGGGGCTCGCCTTCGGCGTCACGCACCGCACCCCGGCCGTCGGGGGACAGGTCGTCACCATCCAGGGGCTGCGCGGCGCCTACGAGGACCTCTTCATCCCGCTCTACGGCGCCCACCAGGCGCAGAACGCCGCGCTCGCCATCGCCGCCGTCGAGGCGTTCGTCGGCGGCGACGACCCGCTCGACGCCGAGGTCGTCACCCAGGCCTTCGCCGACGTCACGTCGCCCGGGCGGCTGGAGATCGTCCGCCGCTCGCCCACGATCGTGCTCGACGCCGCGCACAACCCCCACGGCGCCACCGCCCTGGTGGCGGCGCTCGACGACTCCTTCACCTTCAACCCGCTGATCGGCGTGGTCGCGGTGATGGAGGACAAGGACGTCGAGGGGCTGCTCGCCGAGCTCGAGCCGCAGCTGGCCCACCTCGTGTGCACCCGCAACTCCACCGACCGCTCGCTGCCGGTCGCCGAGCTGGCCGAGGTGGCGCGCGGCATCTTCGGCCAGGACCGGGTCTCCGAGACCGACTCGCTGGCCGACGCGATCGACCAGGCCGCGGCGCTCGCCGAGGCGGGCGGCGCCTTCGGCGACGCCATCGGCTCCGGAGGCGTGCTGGTCACCGGCTCGGTGGTCACCGTCGGCGAGGCCCGAGCGCTGATCGTGCGGGAGCGTCCCTGATGCAGCGCCGGCTCTGCGCCGCCATCCTCACCTTCGAGGCGGTCTCCTTCGGTCTGGTCACCCCCGTGCTGATCACCGTCGCCGAGGTCGCGGTCACCCCGGCGCTGCTGATCGGGCTGGGGCTGGCGGTGGGCTGCCTGCTGGTCGCCGGGATGCTGCGCCACCGCTGGGCGTACGCCGCCGGGTGGGCGCTGCAGGTCGGTGCGATCGCGGTCGGGCTGCTCGTGCCGGCGATGGTGCTGCTCGGCGGCGTCTTCCTCGCGCTGTGGGCGACGGCGTACCTGATGGGGGCGCGGATCGAGCGTGAGCGCGCGGAGTGGGAGCGCACCGGGCGCTACCCCGGGGCCCCCGGCAGCTCTCCCGACGGCGCCCCCGATGGCGCGACCGGTGGTGCAGGGGCCTGACCGCCCCGGGCCATGGCCTAGGTTGCTCCCATGTCGCAGCGCACCCTGGTCCTGCTCAAGCCCGACGCCGTCCGCCGCGGCCTGGTCGGCGAGGTCCTCTCCCGCTTCGAGGCCAAGGGCCTCTCCCTGGTGGCGCTGGAGCTGCGCCACATCACGGCGGCCGAGGCCGACGCCCACTACGCCGAGCACGTCGAGCGCGACTTCTACCCGCCCCTGCGCGACTTCGTCACCAGCGGCCCGCTGCTCGCCGCCGTGCTCGAGGGCGACGAGGCGATCGAGGTGGTGCGCGCCCTCAACGGCGCCACCGACGGCCGCAAGGCCGCCCCGGGCACCATCCGCGGCGACCTCTCGCTCTCCAACCGCGAGAACCTCGTGCACGGCTCCGACGGACCGGAGAGCGCCGCGCGCGAGATCGCGCTGTGGTTCCCCGGCCTCGCCGAGGCCTGAGCCTGCTCCCTTGACCGGCAGCGTGCCGCCGGGGTGAGGTGGGGACTCGTCCTCACGACACTCGGGAGTCTGAGATGACCCGTCCGCTCGCCGCGTCCGCCGCCGCGCTCTGCTCAGGCCTCCTGGCCCTGACCCTGGTCGGCGGCCCGCCGGCCGCCGCCGCGCCGGAGCGGCGTCCGGTGCCGGGTGGTCCGACCACGGTGGCCGGCCTCGACGTCGACGCCGCCACCATCCCGCGGCTGCAGCGGGCGATGGACCGGGGACGACTGAGCTCGGTGCGGCTGACGCGCTTCTACCTCGACCGCATCGAGCGCCTCGACGGTCGGCTGCACGCCGTGGTCACCGTCGACCGCCGGGCGCTGGCCAAGGCCCGGGCGGCCGACCGGGCGCGTGCGCGGGGAGCCGACCGGCCCCTGCTCGGCATCCCGGTCCTGGTCAAGGACAACATCGGCACCGCGGGCATGCCCACCACCGCCGGGTCGCTGGCGCTGCGGGGGAGCACACCGCCCGACGCCACCGTTGTGCGCCGCCTCGAGCGGGCCGGCGCCGTGGTGATCGGCAAGACCAACCTCTCGGAGTGGGCCAACTTCCGCGGCGACCAGTCCTCCAGCGGGTGGAGCGCCGTCGGGGGCCAGACGAGCAACCCCTACGTGCTCGACCGCAACCCCTGCGGCTCCAGCTCCGGCAGCGGCACCGCGGTCGCGGCCTCGCTGGCGACCTTCGCGATCGGCACCGAGACCGACGGGTCGATCGTGTGCCCGAGCGGCCAGACCGGCGTGGTCGGGCTGAAGCCCTCGCTCGGCCTGGCCAGCCGCACCGGCATCGTGCCGATCAGCCCCGAGCAGGACACCGCCGGGCCGATGACCCGCAACGTCACCGACGCCGCGGTGGTGCTGGGTGCCCTGACCGGGGTCGACCCCGCCGACCCGGTCACGCGGGAGCAGCGAGGCCACGTGCGGCGCGACTACGCCGCGCGACTCGACGCCGACGCTCTCGACGGCGCGCGGATCGGCCTGTGGCGCGGCTCCTTCGGCGTCTCGCCGGAGACCGACCGCGTCATGGAGCGCGTCGTGCGCCGCCTGGAGCGGCTCGGCGCCACGGTCGTCGACGACGTCGAGCTGGACATCGAGCCGGCGTACGACGCCGAGACAACGGCGCTGCAGCACGAGTTCAAGGCCGCGATCGCCGACTACCTGCGCACCTGGACCGCCCCGCGCTTCCCCAAGACCCTGGCCGACCTGATCGCCTTCAACCGGGCCAACGCCGCGCGCGAGCTGCGGTGGTTCGGGCAGGAGACCTTCGAGGCCTCGCAGGCGCGCGGGCCGTTGACCGACCCGGCGTACGTCGAGGCGCGCGAGCTCGCCACGTCGACGGGGCAGCGGGTGATCGACGAGGCCGTGGCCGAGCACGACCTCGACGCGATCCTGGCGCCGACCAACAGTCCGGCGTGGACCACCGACCTGGTCAACGGCGACAGCTTCCTGCTGGGGTCCTCGACCCCCGCCGCGGTGGCGGGCTACCCGAACCTCACCGTGCCCGCCGGCTACGTCGAGGGCCTCCCGGTCGGCATGTCGCTCTTCGGTCCCCGCTGGAGCGAGCAGCAGCTGCTCTCGCTCGGCCACGCCTGGGAGCAGGCGACCGACGTGCGCCGCGCCCCGCGCTACCTGCGCACCCTGCCCACGCGCTGACCTGCGGGTCGACCGGCGCCAGGGCACCGCCCCGGCGGCGTGTCTGCGCGGCCACGCGGCGCGCGACTCCTACCCTCGCAGGGACGGGAGGGGTGTCGAGCCGGACGCCCGCCCGCTTCCCCCGGTTCTCGACCAGCGAGGCAGACACAATGGCAGGCAGTCTCATCGGCCGCGACATGGCGGTCGACCTCGGCACCGCCAACACCCTGGTCTACGTGCGCGGCCGGGGCGTGCTCGTCGACGAGCCGTCGGTCGTCGCCATGAACGAGCAGACCCACGAGGTGCTCGCCGTCGGCCACGAGGCCAAGCGCATGGTGGGCCGCACGCCCGACGGCATCGCCGCGATCCGGCCGCTCAAGGACGGCGTGATCGCCGACCTCGACGCGACCGAGGAGATGCTGCGCTTCTTCATCCAGCAGGTGCACAAGCGGCGCTACTTCGCCAAGCCCCGGATGATCATCTGCGTGCCGAGCGGCGTCACCGCCGTCGAGCAGCGCGCCGTCAAGGAGGCCGGCTACCAGGCCGGCGGACGTCGCGTCTACATCATCGAGGAGCCGATGGCCGCGGCGATCGGCGCCGGCCTGCCGGTGCACGAGGCCACGGGCAACATGGTCGTCGACGTCGGCGGCGGCACCACCGAGGTGGCCGTGATCTCGCTGGGCGGCATCGTCACCACGCTCAGCGTGCGTACCGCGGGTGACGAGCTCGACCACGCCATCGTCGCCTACATGAAGAAGGAGCACTCCCTGATGCTGGGGGAGCGCACCGCCGAGGAGATCAAGATGACCCTCGGCTCGGCCTTCCCGCTCCCGCAGGAGCGGCAGGCCGAGGTCCGCGGGCGCGACATGGTCTCCGGCCTGCCGCGCACCGTCACGGTCTCGAGCCCGGAGATCCGGCGGGCGATGGAGGAGCAGCTGCACAGCATCGTCGACGCCGTGCGCACGACCCTCGACCAGACGCCCCCCGAGCTGGCGGGCGACATCATGGACCGCGGCATCGTGCTCACCGGTGGTGGTGCCCTGCTGCTCGGGCTCGACGAGCGGATCCGCCACGAGACCGGCATGCCGGTCCACATCGCCTCCGACCCGCTCACCTCCGTCGCCTACGGCGCCGGCAAGTGCGTCGAGGAGTTCGAGGTGCTCCAGCAGGTCCTCGTCGCGGACCGAGGGCGGTAGGCGTGGCCGTACGACGCCTGCGCCGCGGCGCGCCCACCCCGCGGCTCTCGGGGCGCCCCGCGGTCCACACCCCTGACCGGGGCGGCTTCGGCCGGCAGCGCAAGCGCGGCTCGGGCCTGGTCGTCGGGGCGATGATCACCGCCTCGGTGGTGGTGCTGACCCTCGACGCCGGCGGCCAGGGCGACGCGCCCGTCGAGGCCGCGCGCGACACCGTCGGCGCCGTCGTGGGTCCGGTCGAGACCGCCACGGCCGCGCTGTCGCGGCCCGTGCGCGAGGCCCTGGCCTACATGAGCTCCAACAAGGAGCTGCGCGACGAGGTCGCGACGCTGAGCTCCGAGAACTCCCGGCTGCGCCACCAGGCCGACCAGGCCCCGCTCGACCGCCAGCGGCTGGCCGAGCTCGACGGACTGATGCGCTCGGCCAACGAGACCGGCCAGGCGCTGGTGGCCTCGCGCGTGGTGGCCGTCGGTCCGATGCAGTCCTTCTCGCGCACCGTCACGATCGACGCCGGTCGCTCCTCGGGCGTCCGCAAGGACATGACGGTGCTCAACCCCGCCGGCCTGGGGGGGGGGGTGGTGCGCCCCACCCGCAGCACGGCCACGGTGCTCCTCGTGGTCGACACCGAGTCGGTGGTCGGCGGCCGGCTCGGCTCCAACCGCGAGATCGGCTTCCTGCGCGGTCGCGGCGTCACCGACGGCCGCAGCCGGCTCGACCTCGACCTCGCCGACAACACCGTGACGCCCGCGAAGGGCGACGTCGTGGTGACCTGGGGCAGCCAGGGGGGTCGCCCCTACGTCGCGGGCGTGCCCATCGGCCGGGTCGAGTCGGTCTACTCGACCCCGCGCGAGCTCTCCAAGCAGGCCGTGATCGCCCCCTTCGTCGACTTCACCTCCCTCGACGTGGTCGGCGTGGTGGTGCCGCGCGACACCGAGGGCGACCGGATCGTGCTCAACGGAGAGGTGGACCAGTGATGGGCGGCCTGCTGCGCGTGCTCCTCGCCGCCGTCGTCGTCGCGCTCGCGGTGGTGCTGCAGGTCGCGGCGCTGCCGG
>JBQGFI010000295.1:0-1675 GCA_052040065.1 Marmoricola sp. | reverse complement strand
CCCAGCAGCAGGCCGAGGGCGAGCGCCCACCCGGTGCTGCGGATCCGACGGCTCAGCCACAGCACGACGACCACCGCGACCATGGCCAGGGCGGTGAACACGATGGTGAAGTCGGTGCCGGTGCTGAACGCCGCGCCCGGGTTGAAGGTCAGGTGCAGCGTGAACCAGTCACCGACCAACGGCTTGTCACCGTCGACCAGCGCCGACAGTGCCCACTGCTTCGAGCCGAGGTCGGCGGCGTACGCCACCAGGGCGATCGCCGCGAACAGCACACGTGCGTCGGGGCGCCGCCGGGACGGGATGTGGTCGGCGGAGTCGCTGGGATTCAGCGACGCTCCTCGCGCTGCTTGCATGACATGCACAGTGTGGCATGCGGCACCGCCATCAACCGATTCTTGCCGATGGGGTTGCCGCAGGAGTCACAGACGCCGTAGGTGCCGTCGTCGATGTGGGCGAGCGCCCGGTCGAGCTGGCCGAGCGTCTCCTTCTCCTTGGCCAGGACGGTCAGCTCGTGGTCGCGCTCGAAGCTCGTCGCGCCGACGTCGGCCTGGTCGTGGCCGGCACCGTCGCCGGCGTCGCGCATGAGGCGGGAGAGCTCCTCCTCGGCGTGGCCGACCGACTCCGAGAGCCGCTCGCGGTGCTCCTTGAGCTCCTTGACGACCTCGTTGAGCTCGCTGCGCGTCCAGGCCTCCTCGCCCTCGAGCACGACGAGCTTGGCGGGCGTCGCCTTGCGGGGCGCTGCCTTCTTGGCGGGGCTTGCGTTGGTCACGGAGGTTGCCTTCTTCGCAGGAGCGGTGGTGGTGGCCGGGGTCGTCTCGGCCGGAGCCTTCTTGGCGGTCGTCTTCTTCGCCGGCGCCTGTGCGGCCGGAGCGGCCTTCTTGGCCGGGGCCTTCGC
The DNA here is from genome assembly GCA_052040065.1 of Marmoricola sp. GTDB lineage: Bacteria > Actinomycetota > Actinomycetes > Propionibacteriales > Nocardioidaceae > Marmoricola. The sequence continues at coordinate 780 of JBQGFI010000295.1, read as the reverse complement.
CGGGGCCTTGGCAGCCGGAGCGGCCTTCGTGGCGGGGGTCTTCTGGGCCGGGGCCTTCTTGGACGGGGCCTTCTTCGCCGGAGCCGCCTTCTTCGCCGGAGCCGCCTTCTTCGCCGGGGCGGCCTTCTTCGCCGGAGCGGCCTTCTTCGCCGGAGCCTTCTTCGCGGGAGCCTTCTTGGCCGGGGCCTTCGCGGCCGGAGCCTTCGCGGCCGGCGCTGCCTTCTTGGCGGGAGCCTTCTTCGCCGGAGCCGCCTTCTTCGCCGGGGCGGCCTTCTTCGCCGGAGCCGCCTTTTTCGCCGCAGCCTTCTTCGCCGGCGTCTGTGCGGCGGGAGCGGGCTTCTCCGCGGCCTTGGACGTCGACCTCCGGCCGATGACTCGCTTCGCGGCGGCAGCAGCAGAGCCGGCGAGGGACTTACGCGTGGTGCCAGCCATGTCCGAGGGCCTCCCGCAAGCTCTGGGTGTGGCACGAGCCACACGGTCGCAGGGAGGGTATCCGCTGGTACGGGGCAGGCCAACCTCGGCTCGCCGAAATGCGAGAACGGCCACCCGGATGGGTGACCGTCTCGTGTCGAGCGTGGCGCGGGTGGTGCGGGGGCTCAGCCCTCGTCGTCACCCAGGACCGAGCGCAGCCGCTTCGGCCCGGGACCGCTGTCCACCGGAGCCTGGCTGTCGCTGCCGTTGGACAGCGCCTCCAGCTGCTGGGTGAAGTAGGTCTTGAGGCGCGAGCGGTACTCCCGCTCGAACTGGCGCAGCGTCTCCACGTCGCCGTTGAGCTTGTCG
>JBQGFI010000294.1:0-1650 GCA_052040065.1 Marmoricola sp. | reverse complement strand
GCGTCGTCGGCGCGCTGCAGCGCCTCCCAGAAGGTGATCCGGTCGCGCGAGGCGAGCCCCTCGACGCACGCCTCCGCGCGCTCGCCGATGCCGCGCTTGGGGGTGTTGAGGACCCGGCGCAGCGACACCGAGTCGGCGGGGTTGGCGAGCACCCGGAGGTAGGCGATCGCGTCGCGCACCTCGCGCCGCTCGTAGAAGCGGACGCCGCCCACCACGCGGTAGGGCAGCCCCACCCGGATGAAGACCTCCTCGAAGACGCGCGACTGCGCGTTGGTGCGGTAGAAGACCGCGACGTCGCCCGCGCGGACACCGTGCTCGTCGGTGAGCTTGTCGACCTCCTCGGCCACGAAGCGCGCCTCGTCGTGCTCGTCGTCGCCGACGTAGCCGATGATCTGCGCACCCTGGCCGGAGTCGGTCCACAGGTTCTTGGGCTTGCGGCCCTCGTTGCGGCCGATCACGGCGTTGGCCGCGGTGAGGATGGTCTGGGTCGACCGGTAGTTCTGCTCCAGCAGCACCGTGCGGGCGTCGGGGAAGTCGGCCTCGAAGTCGTTGATGTTGCGGATGTTGGCGCCGCGGAAGGCGTAGATCGACTGGTCGGCGTCGCCCACGACCATGAGCTCGGCCGGGGGCACCGCCTCCGTCGAGCCGTCGCCGCTCTCCTCCATCGCCTGCCCGCACAGCTCGTGCACCAGGGCGTACTGCGCGTGGTTGGTGTCCTGGTACTCGTCGACCAGCACGTGCCGGAAGCGACGGCGCCAGGTCTCGCGCACCGCGGGGAAGGCGCGGAGCAGGAAGACGGTGGTGGTGAGCAGGTCGTCGAAGTCGAGCGCGTTGGCCCGCCGCAGCCGCCGCTGGTAGTCGGCGTACGCCGCCGCGAAGGTCTCCTCCTGGTGGTTCTCCGCCGCCGCCTTGGCGTCGTCGGGGTCGACCAGCTCGTTCTTCTGCGTGCTGACCCAGTTGAGCACCGCGCGCGGGGGGAAGCGCTTCTGGTCGAGCTCGAGGTCGCGGCAGACCAGCGTCATCAGCCGCTTGGAGTCGGCGGCGTCGTAGATCGTGAAGGTCGACTTGAAGCCGAGCTTGTCGATCTCCTTGCGCAGGATGCGCACGCAGGCGGAGTGGAAGGTGCTCACCCACATGATCCGGGCACGGCCGCCGATGAGCTCCTCGACCCGCTCGCGCATCTCGGCCGCGGCCTTGTTGGTGAAGGTGATGGCCAGGATCGAGCCCGGGTGCGCCCCCCGCTCGGAGACCAGCCAGGCGATGCGGCGCGTGAGCACGCGGGTCTTGCCCGAGCCCGCACCGGCCACCACCAGCAGTGGCGGGCCCTCGTGCACCACGGCCTCGCGCTGGGGCTCGGTGAGCCCCTCGAGCCGCTGCGCGCGGCGCGGTCGGCCGCGGCGGGCCGCCCCGCCGCGGGCCTCCTCGGGCTCCGGCTCGTCGGTCGGGAGGCCTGGGAGGGGGAACTGCGCAGTCATGTCACCACCCACCGTAGTCGCGGGCTCCGTCAAGCCCGCGGCGGGCTCATCGGGCGGGTGGGACGATGAGGCGGTGACCTCGACGGGGCCCTCGGGCGGGCGCGGCCGCCACCGCTGCGCCCGCGACGAGCGGGGGGCCGGAGGCCTGCGCAACCTGCTGGTCACGGTGCTCACC
>JBQGFI010000293.1:0-26720 GCA_052040065.1 Marmoricola sp. | reverse complement strand
GCCAGCGCGGCTGGCAGCACGTGCCCGTCGAGGAGCCACGTCGAGCGGCGCGGGGCGCGCGAGATCGACGCGGGGCACGGACGGCTCCGGTGACCCGTCGGCCCGAGCTCCACGGAGCAGAGCCGGTCGCGCGAGACGGTGACCGGCGCGGCCGAGCAGCCCTGGTCGTGCCGCAGCTCGGCCGAGGGCGATCAGGGCGCTGGTGGGGCGTCACGGGGCCGGTCGCTCCTAGGTCTGCCCTACCGTGGCGCGACCACCCCCACTCGCGAGGAGCCAGGATGCACCGCGTCACCGTGCAGTACTTCGAGCCAGCCGACGGCGCCGCCTTCGAGGCCGCCTACCGCGAGCGCCACGTCCCCCTGGTGCACGCGCTGCCCGGGGTGCAGCGCTTCACGCTGTCGCGCCCGCGCGGCGGGGACGGCACGCCGTACCTCGTGGCCGAGCTGTGGTTCGAGGACCTCGCCTCGATGCGCGCGGCGCTCGCCTCCCCCGAGATGGCGGCCGCCGGCGCCGACGCCGAGACCTACGACGTCGCGCGGTGGACGATGCACACCGCAGAGGTGCTCGAGGTCTGAGGCACCCGTGGGCGACCGGACGTGGTCCGGCCGCCCACGGATCGTGCCGTCAGGCGACGTGGTCGCTCTGCGGTCGCGACGAGGTGGTGCCGTGCGGTGCCCCCGACGCCGCGCGAGCGGCGAAGGCGGCGGCGATCATGCCGAGGCCCAGGACCAGGTGGAGCCAGTCGTCGGCGGTGTTGAGCGGCACGAAGTTGGCGCCGCTGTCCTTGTCGACGACGAGGCCGTAGACCCACAGGACGAGGTAGATCACGCCTCCTGCCAGCAGGTAGACGAAGGCGGGGCGGGTACGTCGCCCGGCCGCGAGGCCGGCGACGCCGAAGGCCAGGTGCACGAGGTTGTGCAGGATCGAGACCTGGAAGATGCCGAGGAGCAGCGCACCGCTGCCGTGGCCGGCCCACGAGAGCCGGTCGTAGTCGGTGGTGATGCCGGGCACGAAGCCGAGGATCCCGACCAGCAGGAACACCGCCCCCACGACCGTGGCGGCGAGCCGCAACGGTGCTCCGCGCTCCATGCTGGAGGTGGATCCGGACGTGGATGAAGACATGCGTGACGCTCCTGTTGCTGGATATCGGGGAAGGCAGGGAGATACCCGGCGACGGGGTCGGCAATCACGGCAACCCAGGCGGCCGGCGCGACGGTGCGGACCCGACGGCTGGCGCGGGCGCCTGGGCCGATGGGCGCGCAGACGGGTAGCCTCACCCAGCGTGAGCGCCCCACGACCCACCTACGAGCAGCTGGTCACCCTGCCGGCCTACACCCAGCAGCCGGTGCCGGTGCCCTTCGAGGACGCCAACGGCCACCTCAACGTCCGGCACTACACCGGCATCGCCAGCGAGGGGCTCGACGAGTCGCTCGCCGAGGTGGGGATCCCGCAGAACTGGCCGCTCAAGGGCCACGCCTGCTTCTCGGCCGAGCACCACCTGACCTACCTCGCCGAGCTGCGCACCGGTGCCCGGATGTCGTCGCGGGTGCGGCTGCTGGGGCGCTCGGAGCGCGCGGCGCACGCCCTGGTCTACCTGCTCGACGACTCCCACGAGCGGCTGAGCTTCGTGATGGAGGAGATCTTCCTCCACATCGACCTGGAGACCCGCCGCACGGCGCCGTGGCCCGGCGACGTCGCTGCCGCGCTCGACCAGCAGATCGCGGCGCAGGCCGACCTGCCGTGGGAGCCCGACGTCTCGGGATCGCTCGCGCTGCGCTGACGCGACCGTGACGGGTCGACCGGCTGCCGCAGGGACGGCCCGTCTGGTCGTCCTGGTGGAGGGCGAGAGCGACCGGGTCGCCGTCGACACCCTCGCGCGGCGCCGCGGGCTCGACCTCCCCGCCGACGGCGTGCAGGTGCTGGCCATGGGCGGCATCACCAACGTCCGCGCCTTCGCGCTGCGTCTCGGACCGCGGGGCCTCGGCGTACCGCTCGCCGGGCTGTACGACGCACCGGAGGCCGACGTGGTGCGCCGCGGCCTCGCGGCGGCCGGCGTCGTCGCGCCGGACGGGGCGACCGACCTCGCCGGCCACGGGTTCTTCGCCTGCGACGCCGACCTGGAGGAGGAGCTCGTGCGCGCCCTGGGCGTGACCAGGGCGGAGCGCGTCATCGAGGCCGAGGGCGACGGACGGTCGCTGCGGCTGCTCGCCCAGATGCCCGCCCAGCAGGGCTGGTCGCGCGAGCGGTTGCTCCACCGCTTCCTCGCGGCCGGGTCCGGTCGCAAGGCCCGCTACGCCGCGCTGCTCGCCGAGGCGCTCGCCCCGGGCGAGGAGCCCCCGCCGCTGCGCGCCCTGCTCAGCCGCCTCGGCCGCGAGCGCGACCGGTAGGGCTCACCGCCCCCGCCACTCCCCCGGTCCGCGTCGCGGGAAGTCGGCGACCGCCCGGTGGAAGTCGTCGCTGCCGAAGGCCCGCGCCACGACGTCGTGGTCGTCGACCAGCAGCTGTCGCCGCATCCGGCGGTTGAGCTGCTTGGCGGCCCAGAGGGTCAGCGGCGCGTGCGAGAGCAGCGTGGCCGTCGTGTCGGCCACGAGGTCCTCGAGCCCGGCCTCCTCGCAGACCTCGTTGACGAAGCCGGCCGCGAGGGCGGCGTCGGCCTCCAGCATCTGCGCGCGCAGCAGCACGTCGTTGGTGCGCGCCAGGCCCAGGTGGAGCAGCAGGAAGGACTGGCTGTTGGCGGAGAGGCAGTTGCCCAGCGTGGCCGCGATCGGCGCGCCGAAGCGCGCCGAGCGGGTGGCCAGGCGCAGGTCGCAGGCCGCGGCCAGCACCAGCCCCCCGCCGACGCACCAGCCCCGGACGGCGGCGATCGTCGGCACCTGCACGGCCTCGAGCCGGTCGACGACCTCGGCGATCCGGGACTCGTAGTCGAGGCCGTCCTGGCCCGTGGTGAAGCCGGCGAACTGCCGGATGTCGGTGCCCGCCGCGAAGGCCCGGTCGCCGGCGCCGGTGATCACCAGGGCCCGCAGGTCGGGGTCGTCGTCGACGCGCTCGCAGGCGGCGTGGAGGCCGTCGTACATCGCCCAGGTGAGCGCGTTGCGCGCCTGCGGCCGGTTGAGCGTCACGGTCAGGACGCCGTCGGCGGCGTCGACCAGCAGCTCGTCGTTCATCCGGCCACCCCCGTGGCCAGCAGCTCCGCCGCACGCTCCTCGCCGAGCAGCTCGGTGAGGACCGCCCGGCTGTCGGCGCCCAGCCGGGGTCCTGCGGCACCTCGCTGGGTCACCGCGTCGGCGAAGCGCAGCGGCGAGCCGATCTGGCGCACGGGCGTGCCGTCGGCGTCGGGGGCGTCCCAGAAGAAGTCGCGCGCCGCCAGGTGCGGATCGTCGAAGACCTGGTCGTAGGTCGAGAGCGGGGCGCACGGCACCCCGTGCGCGGTCCAGGCGGCGACGAGCTCGTCGGTGGTGCGGGTGCGGGTCGTCCGCTCGATCTCCGCCAGCAGCTGCTCGCGGCGCTCGTGCCGCTGCGCCACGGAGGCGTAGCCGGGATCGGCGAGCAGGTCGGGGCGGTCGAGCGCGGCGCAGAAGCCCTCCCACGTCTTCGGGGTGTTGGCGCCGACGGTCACGTGGCCGTCACGGGACTCGACCGCCTGGTACGGCGCCTGGCTCTGGTGCGCGGTGCCCTGCGGCGTGCCGACCTCGCCGGTGGCGAAGTAGCGACCGGCCTCCCACACCGCCAGCGAGACGCCGGCCTCGAGCAGTGAGACGTCGAGCTGGTCGCCCTCGCCGGTGACCTCCCGCCGACGCAGCGCGGCGACGATGCCAAGGGCGGCGTACAGCCCGGCGACGAGGTCGCACACGGGCACGCCGACCTTGGCCGGGCCGGTCTCGGGGTGCCCGGTGATGCTCATCAGGCCCGCGCGGGCCTGCGCCATGATGTCGAGCCCGGGCTGGTCGGCGAGCGGGCCGTCCTGGCCCCAGCCGGAGACCGAGGCGTGCACCAGCCGCGGGTGCCGCGCCCGCAGCTCCTCCGGGCCGAGTCCGAGCCGCCGCAGCGCGCCGGGCCGGAGGTTCTCCACCAGCACGTCGGCGCTCTCGACCAGGGCCAGGAAGGCCTCGCGCCCCGCGGGCTGCTTCAGGTCGAGCACCACCGAGCGCTTGTTGCGGTTGAGGCGCACGAAGGCCGATCCCTCCCCCGAGACGAAGGGTCCGGTCGCCCGCGCGGGGTCACCGGTCCCGGGCGCCTCCACCTTGACGACGTCGGCGCCCATGTCGGCCAGGTGCATGGCGGCGAAGGGCGCCGCCATGAAGACGCCCACCTCCACCACCCGGATCCCCTCGAGGGCTCCGGCGTCGGCCCTGGGGTCTGGCGGGACGTGCATGGGTCCTCCCGGGGTGGGACGGTCAGGTCAGGTCAGGTCAGGTCGGCGGCGAGTGCGCGGGCGGCCCCGTCGAGCAGGGGCACGGCGCGCTCGACCAGGTCGTCGGTCATCCGTGGCGCAGGACCGGAGACCGAGATCGCCAGGCGCACCGTGGGGTGGGGCACCACCACGGCCACGCACCGGACGCCGACCTCCTGCTCGCCCTCGTCGAGGGCGTAGCCGCGACGACGGACGACGTCGAGCTCGGCCACGTAGTCGTCGGGCTCGACGAGGGTGCGGTCGGTGTGCCGGGTCATCTCGATGCGGCCCAGCACCGCCCGCGCCTCGGCGTCGGTCACCTGGGCCAGCAGGGCCTTGCCGACCGCGGTGCAGTGCGGCGAGACCCGGCGGCCCACCTCGGTGAACATCCGCATCGAGTGGCGGCCGGGCACCTGGGCCACGTAGGCGATGTCGTCGCCCTCGAGCACCGCGAGGTTGCTGGTCTCGCCGAGGGCGTCGACCAGGGACCGCAGGTGGGGCAGGGCGACGGAGCTGAGCACCGCGGAGGTGCTGTCGGCCAGGAGCAGCAGCCGCGGCCCGAGCGCGTAGCGGCGCGACGGCTCCTGGCGCAGGTAGCCCAGGTCGACCAGCGTGCGCACGACGCGGTGGATGGTGGGCAGTGGCAGGCCGCTCTCGGCGGCGACCTGCGAGAGCCCCATGACGCCCTGGTTGGCGGCGAAGATCTCCAGCAGCCGGAAGGCCCGCACCACCGACTGCACGCCGTTGGAGCCACGCGCCGCCGGCTCGGACCGCACGTCGCCGTCGGGCTCGGCGGCCCTTCCCACGGGCTCGTGCCCCTCCTGTGCCATGACGACCTCCCCTCCCTGGATGTCCCGGCGATCCTAGGGCGCGCGGGTCGCGCCCGGCTCAGCCCCAGCCGGGGAGCACGAAGATCGCCCAGGTGACGATCGGGGCGATCAGGACCATGGAGAAGCCCCACACCATCAGCTGCTTGAAGACCTGGTCGCGCTGCTCCTCCGGCGAGTTGGCCACGACGAGCGCCCCGCTCGTGGAGAAGGGGCTCGAGTCGACCACGGAGGAGGAGATCGCCAGCGCGATGATGAGCCCGATCGGGCCGATCTCACCGGCGAGCAGGAAGGGCACGGCGAGCGGGATGAGCGCGCCCAGGATGCCCGTGGTCGAGGCGAAGGCCGAGACCACCGCGCCGATGTAGCAGATCAGGATGGCGGCCAGCAGCGGTGCGCCGATGCCCGCGACGCCCTCGCCGAGCCAGTCGATCGTGCCGACGTTCTCCATCAGCGAGACGTAGGTGACGATGCCGCAGATCAGCAGCACGGTGGGCCACGCGATCGCGCTGACGGCGCCCTTGCTGATGCTCGGGGAGAAGAGCGAGAGCACCACGGCGACGGTGATCGCGGTGAAGCCCACGTCCTGCTCGAAGAAGAGCACCGCCACCGCGAGCCCGAGGATGCCGACGAGGGTCAGGATGCGGTTGCGGTCGAGCGTGGTGACCGGCGCGCCACTGGCGCCGCCGGTGACGGTGGTCGTCTGGACCGAGGTGGTGCTGGCGCGCGCGGTCCGGGTGCCACCCGAGCCGCCGGAGCCGCCCGTGCCGCCCGTGCCGGCCGGCGCCGTGCCACGGGGGCCGCGCGAGTCGGAGACCTCGCCGTCGCCCAGGTCGCGCTTGCCGATCAGGTCGCGGCCGCCGAAGAGGTAGAAGACGACCAGGCCGAGCAGGATGTTGAAGATCATCGAGGAGAGGAAGAGCAGCAGCGGGCTGCCCGGGATGTCGTTGCGGGCGACCACGCCGTTGGTGATGGAGCCGAAGATGCTCAGCGGCGAGAAGCCGCCGGCGCTGGCGCCGTTGATCACCATCAGGCCCATGAGCAGCGGCCGGATCTCGTAGCGCTTGGCGAAGCCCATGCCCATCGGCGCGATGATCGCGACCGCTGCCGGCACGACGGCACCGACCGAGGTCAGCAGCCCGGTGACGGCGAACATCACCCACGGGATCAGCGCCACCCGGCCGCCGACACCCCGCACCGCCTGCTCGACCAGCCAGTCGACGGTGCCGTTGTCCTTCGCCAGCGCGAAGAGGTAGGTGACACCGACCAGGATCATGAAGAGGTCGGCGGGGAAGCCGCCCAGGACGTAGTCGACGTCCTCGCCGACCACCTGGGTCCCCACCAGGAAGGCGGCGACCAGCGCCAGCGCTCCCATGTGCACCGGTAGCACGGTGGCGATCAGGAAGACCGCCACCAACACGAGGATCGAGATGAGTTCCACGGACACGGGTCTGCTCCTGGGTCGGGTCGCTCGGGCCGAGATGCGCCTTCCGCGATGCGGAAGCCGACTTCCATCCCGGAGCACGCTGCCTTGTGACGTACGTCTCGTCAAGCCTCTGGACGCAAGTCGTGTGACGCACGTAACGTCCATAGCGCGATAACCAACTTCCACGAAGCGGAACTCGGGGTGCGCCAGCCTCGGGGAGGAGAAGCACTCATGGGTCGACACTTCCTGCAGATCCCGGGCCCGACGAACTGTCCCGACCAGGTGCTGCGCGCGATGGCGGCCCCGACCATCGACCACCGCGGTCCCACCTTCGCCGCCATGGGCACCCGGCTGCTGGAGAAGATCAAGCCCGTCTTCGGCACGACCAACCCCGTCGTCTTCTACCCCGCGTCCGGCACCGGCGCGTGGGAGGCGGCGCTGGTCAACACGCTGAGCCGCGGCCAGAAGGTGCTCGCCTTCGAGACCGGCCACTTCGCGACGCTGTGGCAGAAGATGGCGCGCGAGCTCGGCCTCGAGGTCGACCTCGTGCCCGGCGACTGGCGCCACGGCGTCGACACCGACGTGCTCGCCGAGCGGCTGGCGGCCGACACCGGCCACGAGATCGACGCCGTGTGCTGCGTGCACAACGAGACCTCGACCTGCGTCACCAGCCGGATCGGCGACGTCCGCGCCGCGCTCGACGCCGCAGGTCACCCGGCGCTGCTGCTCGTCGACACCATCTCCTCGCTCGGGTCCATCGACTACCGCCACGACGAGTGGGGGGTCGACGTCACCGTCGCGGGCTCGCAGAAGGGCCTGATGCTCCCGCCGGGGCTGAGCTTCAACGCCGTCAGCGACAAGGCCCTCGCCGCCAGCGAGACCGCCGACCTCCCGCGCTCCTTCTGGGACTGGAAGCCCATCCTGGAGGCCAACGAGCGCGGCATGTGGCCCTACACCCCGGCCACCAACCTGCTCTACGGGCTCGAGGTCGCGCTCGACATGCTGGCCGAGGAAGGTCTGGAGCAGGTCTTCGCCCGCCACCAGCGCTGGTCGCGCGCCACCCGCGCCGCCGTCGAGGCGTGGGGGCTGGAGGTCCTGTGCCTCGACGAGCGCGAGCACTCCGGCTCGCTGACCGCCGTGCTGGTGCCCGACGGCGCCGACGCCGACGCCGTCCGCGCGACGATCCTGGAGCGCTTCGACATGTCGCTGGGGGCCGGGCTCGGCAAGCTCGCCGGCAAGATCTTCCGGATCGGCCACCTCGGTCACTTCGAGGACCTCTCGCTGATCGGCACCCTCGGTGGGGTGCAGCTCGGCCTGGGCCTGGCAGGGGTCCCGGTGAAGCCCGACGGGCTGCAGGCCGCGCTCGACGTGCTCGAGCGGGGCTGAGCGGGCAGCGCCATGACCACCACGAGCCAGACGCCCACCGCCACGCACGACGACGCCCCCGACGGCCTGCTCGCGGCCCTCGAGGCGGCGGTCTCGGGCGAGGTGGCCTTCGACGACTACAGCCGCCACCTCTTCTCCCGCGACGCGAGCATGTACACCATCCGCCCCCTGGGCGTGGTCTACCCGCGCGACGCCGACGACGTCGCCGCCGCCGTCAGGGTCGCCTCGGAGTACGGCGTCCACGTCACCCCGCGCGGCGCCGGCACCAGCCTGGCGGGGCAGACCGTCGGCGCCGGGCTGGTGCTCGACCTCTCCCGCCACATGAGCCGGATCCTCGACCTCGACCCCGAGGCACGCACCGCCCGCGTCGAGGTCGGCGTCGTGCAGGACGACCTCAACCGTGCGGCCGCGCCCTTCGGCCTGATGTTCGGCCCGGACACCTCGACGAGCAACCGGGCGACCATCGGCGGGATGATCGGCAACAACTCCGCCGGCAGCGGGTCGCTGCGCTTCGGCATGACGATCGACCACGTGCGCGCCCTCGAGGTGGTGCTCGCCGACGGCTCGACCGCGCGCCTCGAGCCGCTCGCCGCCGAGGAGGTCACGGCCCGTGCGGCCCGCGACACCCTGGAGGGGGCGCTCTACCGCGAGCTCCCGGGCATCGTGGAGCGCAACGCCGACGCCATCGCCGAGGGCATGCCGCCCTTCTGGCGCCGCGCCTGCGGCTACCGGCTCGACCGACTGGCCGACCCGTCGACCGACTTCGACCTCGCGACCTTCGTCGTCGGCTGCGAGGGCACCCTCGCGGTCACCACCGTGGCCGAGGTCGACCTGGTGCCCAAGCCACGCCACACCGTCTACGCCGTCGGGCACTTCGACACCACGCAGCGCGCCATCGAGGCCACCACCAGCGCCCTGGACTGCGAGCCCGCCCAGGTCGAGCTGATGGACAAGACGATCCTCGACCTCTCCCGGCAGAAGATCGAGTACGCCGACCTCGGCTCCAGCCTCGTCGGCGACCCTGCCGCGCTGCTCTTCGTCTCCTTCACCGGCGACGACGAGGAGCAGGTGCTCGGGCGGCTCGACCACCTGATCGCGACGTGGGAGGCGGCCGGCCACGGCTACCACACGCTGCGCCTGGTCACCGCCGCCCAGCAGGCGGCCCTGCTCAAGGTCCGCAAGTCGAGCCTGGGCCTGCTGATGGCGGCCAGCGAGGGCACCAACCGTCCCCTGGCCTTCGTCGAGGACACCGCGGTGCCACCGGAGCGGCTGGCGGCGTACACCGCGCGCTTCGCCGAGATCCTGGACGCCCACGAGATGCGCGCCGGCTTCTACGGCCACTGCTCGGTGGGCTGCCTGCACATCCGCCCCTTCGTCGACCTCTCCCGGCCTGACGAGGTGCTGCGGATGCGCCGCGTCGCCGAGGAGGTCAAGGACCTGGTGCGCGAGTTCGGCGGCGTCAACTCCAGCGAGCACGGCGACGGCCTGGCCCGCAGCGAGTTCAACCGCGAGATCTTCGGCGACGACCTCTACGAGGCGATGCGCGAGGTCAAGCGGCTCTTCGACCCCGCCGGCATCCTCAACCCGGGCAAGATCGTCGACGCCCCACCGATGACCGAGCACCTGCGCGACGCGGCGCTGCCGCCCGCGCCCGACTTCCGCACCCGGCTCGACTTCGACGTCGTCGGCGGCATGCGCGGCGCCGCCGACCGCTGCATGAACATCGGGCTGTGCCGCAAGACGACCACGGGCGCGATGTGCCCGTCGTACATCGCGACCCGGGAGGAGGAGCACGCCACCCGCGGTCGCGCCAACGCGCTGGTCAAGGCCCTCTCGGAGCCGGACCCCGCGGCCGCCCTGGGCGACGAGCGCCTGCACGAGATCCTCGACCTGTGCCTGATGTGCAAGGCCTGCAAGTCCGAGTGCCCGCTGGGCGTCGACATGGCCAAGCTCAAGAGCGAGGCGCTCTCGCACCACCACGACCAGCACGGCGTGCCGCTGCGCTCCCGGGTCTTCGGGTCGATCCGGGCGCTCAACCGTCTGGGCTCCTTCTTCGCCCCCCTGGCCAACCTCCCGGGCCGGATCCGGCCGCTGCGGTGGCTGATGGAGCGGACCCTCGGGATCGCGCGGCAGCGACCGCTCCCCCACTTCGAGCGCACCAACCTGCTGCGCTGGTACGCGCGGCGCCCGGCTCCCACGGCGCCGGCCGCGAGCGTCGGCACGGTCAACTTCCTGGCCGACTCCTTCACCTCCTACACCGAGCCCCACATCGGGCAGGCCGCGATCACGCTGCTGCAGCGGGCCGGCTGGGAGGTCGAGCTGGCCAGCACCGGCTGCTGCGGCCGCTCGTCGCTGTCGAAGGGCCTCGTCGACGACGCCACCGCGAAGGCCCGCACCATGGCGCGCGACCTCGCGGAGCGGACGCCGCCCGGATCACCGATCGTGGGCTGCGAGCCCTCGTGCCTGTTCACCCTCCGCGACGAGCACGTCTCGATGCTCCCGGACGACCCGAACGTCCGCGACGTCTCGGGCCGGGTGCGCCAGGTCGAGGAGCTGCTCTCCGAGGCGGTCGACGACGGACGCCTGCGACTGGCGGACGACTCCTGGCTGGCCGGCCGGCGGGTGCTCTACCACGGTCACTGCCACCAGAAGGCCGAGGTGGGCACGGTCGCGACGATCCGCCTGCTGCGGCAGATCCCCGGCGTCGAGGTCGTCGAGCTCGACGCCGGCTGCTGCGGCATGGCCGGCTCCTTCGGCTACGAGGCCGAGCACTACGAGCTGTCGATGAAGGTCGGTGCCGACCGGCTCTTCCCGGCGGTGCTGGCCGAGGACGCCCGCACCGTGGTCGCCGCCACCGGCACGTCGTGCCGCGAGCAGATCTTCCACGGCACCGAGCGGTCGGCCTGGCACCCCGTCGAGCTCGTGCTGGAGGCGCTGGAGCCGCACCGCGGGCCCGAGCGCGCCGCGGACCGCGCCCGACGCTGAGCACCCGGGGCGTGCCCGACGCGTGCGACCGACGCGTGCGACCGACGCGGTCGGGCACCCCTCAGGCCATGACCACCACCAGCCGCACCTTCACCGTGACCCCTCCCCCCGCCACCGTGATCGACTACCTCAAGGACTTCTCCCACGCCGAGGAGTGGGACCCCGGCACGGTCTCCTGCACCCAGATCGGCAGTGGACCGGTGACCGTCGGGACCCAGTGGCACAACACCTCCAAGATCGCCGGCAACGAGACCGAGCTCGTCTACACCCTGGAGGAGGTCGGTGACGACCGCGTGGTGCTGCGGGGCGAGAACGAGCAGGCGACCGCCGTCGACACCATCACCGTCGTGCCGCACGGCACGGGGAGCGAGATCACCTACCACGCCGAGCTGGAGATGCACGGGGTCGCCAAGCTGGCCACGCCGGTGATGAAGCTGGTCTTCGAGAAGCTCGGCAACGACACCGAGGAGGACATGGTGCAGGTGCTCGACCGCCTCCGCTGAGGCGTACCGGGCACCCTCACGCCAGACCGACCGTGCCCGGTCCCCACCGGACCCGGTGGCCCTCGACCAGGGCTCCGACCGCGCGCGTCGCCAGCCCGGCGAGACCGCCGGTCGTGGACCACAGCCGGTGCTCGAGCTGCTCCGAGGGCTGCTCCTGGAGCAGGTGGGCCACCAGGTCGTGGAACTCCCGCCGCGTGAGCGGCTCGACCCGCACCACGACCTCGTCGTCCTCCACCGGGGGCGGCGTCCGCTGGCGCAGCGGCACCACCAGCACCGCCCGGTGGTCCACCGCCTCGGCACGGAGACGGGCGCGCTCGGTCTCGTCGAGGACGACCACCTCGGGCAGGATCATCACCCGCATGGCGTGCTCCGGGGCGGTGCGCCCGAGCAGACGCACCGCCTCGCGCGCGACCACACCACGACCGGCGCCCGGCTCGCCCAGCAGCCACACGACCCCGCCGCCCCGCTCGGAGTCGGCGAGGTCCGCGAGGTCGCCGGCCAGCGAGAGCACCACCTCGCGGTGGTGCTCGGTCGAGCGCAGCGTCACGTCGCTGCCGGAGGTGACCACCTGCAGGTAGGTCGCCCGGGTCGCGGCCGAGGGCTGCACGCCGTACGACGCGAGCAGGGTCGCCTGCAGCTGCTCGAAGACCTCGATCGAGCGCCTGGTCTCGCCGAGCGCCGACCACGCCACCATCAGGGCACGCGCCGAGGACTCGCTGCCGAGCAGGTCGTCCGCGCGCTGCGCCAGGGCGAGGCACTCGCGGTCCCACCCGAGCCGGTGCGCGGCCGTCGCGCCGTCCAGCACCGCCTCGCCACGTGACGCGCGCAGCTGGTCGCGCAGGGCGAAGACGGCCTCGCACGATCCCGGCGAGACCACGAGGTCGGCGCCGCACTCGCGCTCCAGCACGCCGACGGCCGCCACCACCCCCGCGTCGTCACCGGCGCGCCGCAGCTCGTCGACCTCCGCGACGCCGCGGCGCAGCCGCGCGACGTCGGTCTCGACGTCGCCGAGCCGCAGCAGGTCGCCGTCTCGTTGCACGACGTCGGGGCCGAGGGCGCGACGCAGCTGCGCGAGCGCGGTGCGCAGGCTCATCCGGCCCTTGGCGTCGTCCGCCTCGGGCCACAGCAGCGCGATGTAGTGACCGGCTCCCAGGGCCATGTGGCCCGCCCCGGCGAGCAGCCGGAGCAGGTCGAGGGCCTTGATCGTGGGCACCACGACGGCGGCCGCGACCGCGTCGTCGGCGTGCCGGTAGGCAACGGCTCCCAGCAACGTCAGCGCAGCGGACAACTGCGACCACCCCCCGTGGTGTGCGACGGTCCCCCCGCGGTCGTCGCGCCCCCGACAGCATGCGCAGCGCCGTGCGATCCGTCCACCGGACCAGCCAGGCCCGGCCGCGACGGTCTAGCCCGGTCGGCGTCACCGGCGACGGCGATCCGCCACTTTCACGGGGCTGTCACGGCGCGCTCCCCAGGATCACGCTCGGACCGCAGCGCTGCGCCGCGGTCCGCCGATGCTTGGGGGATCTCTCGTGAACGCACTCGTTGTCGACACCCGGTCGACGCCGACCATGAAGCGCGCGCTCGTCGTCGCGCTGTCGCTGGTCCTGGCCGTCGCCACGCTCACCTTCGAGGCCGCCGCGCCGGTCCAGGCGGCGCCCCCGCCCACGCCGGTGAGCGCCAAGGTCAACTTCGGCCCGGCGGCCGCCACGGTGAGCGGCTTCACCCAGGACACCGGGGCGGCGTACACCGACGCCGCCGGCAGCGGCTGGGTGCGCGAGGACTCCCTCAACGCCACCCGCGTACCGGTCAACCTGTCGGCCAACACCCGCAACCGCGTGAACGCCAGCACCGGGACCAACAACTGCACCGGCGGCACCCTGCAGGGCCGCACGTTCATCCACATGCAGTCGCCCAGCAGCAACACGACCAACACCAACGTCAACGGCGCCTGGGAGTACACGCTGCCCAACGGCCAGTACCGCGTCGAGGTGGGCTACGGCGACGCCACCCTCGGAGCGGACCCCGAGAGCCACAGCCTCAACGTCGAGGGCACCAGCTTCGTCAGGAACGACATCGGCTCCCCCGCCTCGACCACCTCCAGCTGCACCGCGAGCCGCCAGCGCAAGGCGACCGGCTGGGTCACCGTCACCGACGGCAAGCTCACCGTCGACGCCCTGGGCGGCACGAACACCAAGCTCGCGTGGATCACCATCGACTCCGTGCCCGTCGGCGGCCTGACCGTCCAGGCCACGTCGAGCGCGGTCAGCCTCGACTGGACCGACCTCGACGGCGCCAGCGGCTACCGGGTCTGGCGCACCGAGACGCTCACCGGCACCGCGGCCAACACCCAGGCCCCCTTCGAGCAGATCGGGACCCCCACCGAGTCTGCCTTCGTCGACACCACCGGCACCCCGGGCAAGCTGTACTTCTACGCCGTGGGCACCTCGACCACGGCCAACCCCTTCGTGGGCGCGGTCGCCCTGGCGCTGCGCGACGCCGAGACCCCGACGCGTCCCGAGGGCGCGCTCAAGGTCGACTTCCTCGCCCTCGGCGGCACCCCGCTCGCCGCGGCCCCCGTCTCCGGCTTCGTGGCCGACTACGGGCAGGGCTACAGCAACACCCGTGGCTACGGCTGGATCCACCCCGGCACCCAGGTGCCGCTGAGCCTGGTGGGCAACTCCCGCAACCGCACCGTCTCGGGCACGGGCGTGACGGCGCTCAACGCCTCGATGATCCACGCGCAGTACATGTCCACGGGCTCCGGCGGCACCAACGGTGTGCACCGGCAGGGCGCCTGGCAGGCGGCCGTGCCCAACGGGCTCTACGAGGTCGCGGTCAGCGTCGGCGAGCGCGACCCCGGCACCGACGTGACCCGCAACGTGGTCAACCTCGAGGGCACCAAGGTCGTCGACTACGAGACCGTCAACGCCGCCGGCACGGCGCTCGTGGACGCGGCTCGCTTCCGGACCGTCACCACCGAGGTCGAGGTCACCGACGGCTTCCTCACCCTCGACACCCTCGGCGGCACCAACACCAAGCTGACCGACCTGACGATCACGCCCATCGCCGACCCCAAGCCCGAGCAGCCCACCGGCCTCACCGCCAACGCGGGCGACGCGAAGGTGACCCTCGACTGGGCCGACAACGACCCGCAGGTCGACGACGACCTGGTCGGCTACGACGTCTTCCGCGGCACGACCGCGACCGTCGCCACCACCGGCACGCCGCTCAACGGCGCCACCCCGGTGGCCGCCTCGACCTACGTCGACGACACCGCGACCAACGGCACCACCTACCACTACGTCGTCGTCGCGGTCGACGAGGCCGGCCAGCGCTCCACCGCCAGCAGCAGCGTCTCCGCGACGCCCGACGCCGCCTCGGCCCGCGAGCTCGACGTGCCGTTCCGGCTCAACTTCGCCGCCGCCGACACCACCGTCGCCGACGGCTTCCTCAAGGACCACGGCCAGGCCTTCACCAACGCCCGTGGCTACGGCTGGGTCAAGCCCGGCACCCACGAGCCGCTCAACCTCGTCGGCAACGGCCGGCTGCGCCCGGTGCGCGCCGGCGTCGAGGTCGACGTCCGCCAGCGCGGACTGATGCACATGCAGGGCCAGGACGTCTCGCCGCCGATCAGCGGCATCGCCGCCGAGGGTGCCTGGGAGGCCGCCGTCGCCGACGGCACCTACGAGGTCACCGTGAGCGTGGGCGACCAGCCGGGGGCCAACAACATCTACGACAGCCGGCACTCCCTCGTGGTCGAGGGCACGTCGGCGATCGAGGCCTTCCAGGCCACCGCTGCCGACGAGTTCGAGACCGCGACCGTCGTGGTCGAGGTGACCGACGGCAAGCTCACCGTCGACGCCGGCGAGGGCACCAACACCAAGATCAACTACGTCGACGTCGAGGTGGCCGACGCGGCCGCACCGGCGGCCCCGGCCGGCCTCGAGGCCGTGGCGGGCGACGAGGAGAACACGCTGACGTGGGAAGCCAACGGCGAGCCCGACCTCGCGGGCTACCGCGTCTACGGCGCCAAGGGCGACAGCGTCACCACCACCGCCGCCGACCGGCTCTCCCCCGCGACGCCCCAGACCGCGCGCAGCTTCACCCACGACGGCCTGACCAACGGCGACACCTGGTCCTACGTCGTGACCGCGGTCGACGCGAAGGGCAACGAGTCCGTCGCCTCGGCGACGGTCAGCGCCAAGCCCGGCGACAGCACGCCGCCGGCAGCCGTCACGGCGCTCCGCGCCACCGCCGGTGACGCCCTGGTCAACCTGGCTTGGACCGCCTCGACCTCCGCCGACGTCGACCGGTACGTGATCTACCGGGGCCTCGCCGAGGACTTCGCGCCGATGGGAGCGCCGCTCGCGACCCTGCCCCCCACGGCCACCGCCCACGTCGACACGACGGTCACCAACGGCACCCGGTACTTCTACCGCGTGGTGGCGGTCGACGAGTCCGACAACGGCTCGGCGGAGAACGCCACCGTCTCGGCCACCCCGGCCGACACGACCGCGCCCTCGCGCCCGACCAACCCCAACGCCGCCCCCGGCGACGAGAAGGTGACGCTGACCTGGGGCACCGGGCAGAACGACGACATCGTGTCGTTCAAGGTCTTCCGCGGCACCAGCGCCGGGGTGGACACCGACGGCACGGCGTACGCGACGGTCCAGCTGGAGGCGGGTGCCAACCCGACCTACGTCGACGAGGACGTCACCAACGGCCAGACCTACCACTACGTGATCACCTCGCTCGACGAGGCGGGCAACGAGTCGGAGCCCTCCGTCGAGGTCTCCGCGACGCCCGTGGCCGACGCCGACACCACGCCGCCCCCGGTCCCGGCCGGCGTCACCGCCACCGCCGGCGACGCGCGCGTCACCGTCCGCTGGTCGGCCGTGTCGAGCAACATCTTCGACCTGCGCGGCTACCGCGTCTACCGCTCGGCGACCGCCGGGCAGCCCGGTGCGCTGATCAGCGGCGAGGCCCCCGTGACCGGCACCGAGCTGGTCGACACGACCGCGCTCAACGGCACCGCCTACCACTACACGGTGACCGCGGTCGACACGACCGGCAACGAGTCGGCCCGCTCCACCGAGGTCTCCGCCACCCCGGTCGACACCACCGCTCCCGCCGCGCCCACCGGCGTGACGGCGACCCCGGGCGTCAACCGCGTCACCGTGACCTGGGACGCCGCCCCGGAGGGCTCCGACGTCGCGCGCTACCGGATCTACCGCGCCCGCACGGCCAACTTCCCGCTCGGCCTCGAGCAGTTCGGCACCTTCCGCGCCGACCAGCCGCGCACCTTCATCGACGCCAACGTCGTCGTGGGCACGGACTACACCTACGTGGTGACCGCCCTCGACGCCGCCACGCCCGCCAACGAGTCCCCCGCCTCCCAGTCCGCCAGCGCCACCGCGCTGCCGACCCCCGACACCACGCCTCCGGCCGCCCCCACGCAGCTGCGTGCGGAGGTCGACGACGACGACGTGACGCTGACCTGGACCGCGTCCACCTCCGGCGACGCCGCCGGCTACGAGGTCTTCCGCGCCGAGACCGCCGGTGGCACCCCGACCAAGATCAGCTCGGGCACGCTCACCGCGACCAGCTTCGTCGACGCCGACCGCCCGCGCGGGACCACGGCGTACTACACGGTGCGCGCGCTCGACACCTCCAGCAACGAGTCGTCGCCGTCCAACACCGCCACCGCCACGGTCGCGGCCGCCGGCGTCGCGCTCGCCTACTCCTTCCAGCCCGACTCCGCACCGGCCGTGGCCGGCTTCACCAAGGACACCGGCTCCGCCTTCAGCCTGGCGACCGGACGCGGCTGGGTGACCCAGGCCAGCCTGGCCGGTCAGACGCACACCCCGCTGAACCTGACGGCCAACACCCGGCTGCGCACCCGCACCGGCGTCACGGACCTGCAGAACCGCGTCATCCACATGCAGTACGGCGACATCGTGCCGACCCCGACCACCAACGGCGACCTCACGCCGGGCGCCTGGGAGCACGTCGTCGACAACGGCCGCTACGAGGTCGAGGTGAGCGCGGGCGACCAGCCCGGCGCCGCCAAGACCGGCTGCGCCGCCCCGTGCTACGACAGCAGCCACGTGGTCCGTGCCGAGGGCGTCTCGGTGCTGCCGGCCTTCCAGGCCACCGCAGCGACCGAGTACAAGACCGGCACCGCGGTCGTCGACGTCACCGACGGGCGCCTCACGCTCGACGCCATCGGCGGCAACAACACCAAGATCAACTGGGTCAAGATCACCAGTGCCGGCCCGCTCGCGCCCGACACCACGGCTCCCGGCGCCGCGACCGGCCTGCTCGCCTCCGCGGGCAGCACCACCGTCTCGCTCTCCTGGAGCGCGCCGAGCGACACCGACGTCGCGGGCTACCACGTCTACCGCGCCACCGGCACCACGGTGGTCCCGAGCACCGCCACGCGGATCAGCACCAGCCTGGTCACCGGCACCTCCTTCGCCGACTCCGGCCTGACCAACGGCACGCAGTACTCCTACGCCGTGCAGGCCGTCGACAACGCCGGCAACGTCGGGCCCGCGTCGGGCGTCGCCTCGGCGACCCCCTCGGCCGGTGCCACCGACGTGACGCTCAAGGTCGACTTCGGCAGCGCGACCACCACCCCGGCCGCGGGCTACCTGCTGGACCACGGCCAGGCCTTCGGCGCCCGCACGGGTGCCAACCAGGGGACGGGTCTGTCCTTCGGCTGGGTCAGCCCCGACACCTCGACGCCCGTCTCCCTGGTCGGCAACGGCCGCAACCGCAACACCGAGACCCCGTCGGCCAACGAGCCCGACGCCCGTCGTGCCTCGATGATGCACATGCAGTACGTCGGCACCGCGGCCGGCTCGGTGACCGCCTCCGGCAGCTGGGAGGTGGCCGTGCCCAACGGCCTCTACTCGGTGAAGGTCGACGTCGGCGATGCCGGCACGGCCGTCGACAGCAACAACTGGGTCAACATCGAGAACCAGAACGCCGTGGCCGCCTTCACGCCGGGCTCCGGCACGAAGTACGCCACCGCGACCCGCACCGTGTCGGTCACCGACGGCCGGATCACGCTGAGCCCGGTCGGCGGCACCAACACCAAGATCACCTACGTCGACATCGCCAGCGTCGCCCAGGCCGGGCGTCCCTACAGCGAGGTCGTGCTGCCGCTCAACGGCGCCACCGACGTGGTCACCAACGTCTCTCCCACGGCCAGCAACCAGCTGCCCGGCGGCGCGGTCAGCCCGACCGCCGTCGTCAACGGCGTCCGCCTGACGCGGGTCTCCGACGGCGCGCCCGTGGCCGGCGTCGGCGCCACCAGCGGCGGCGGCGACACCGTGAGCTTCCGTCCCGACGAGGCCCTGCTCCCGAGCACGCTCTACCGCTTCGACGTGCTGGAGACCGCGGCCGACACCGCGGGCAACAAGTTCCTGCCGTTCTCCTCGGTCTTCACCACCCGGGCGGACTCCACCAACCCCGGCACCGTCGCCGCGGCCTTCGACCGCAGCGAGTCGGGCGCGACCAAGGGCAAGGCCTACACCTCGCTCGCCTTCGGTCCCGACGGCAAGCTCTACGCCAGCACCATCTTCGGCCAGATCTACCGCTACGACGTGGCCGCCGACGGCACGCTGACCAACGCCTTCGAGATCAACACCGTGCGCACGCACGCCACGGCGGCCGGCTGGGAGGGTGCGCCCAACCGCACCGTCATCGGCATGGCCTTCGACCCGGCGTCGACCCCGTCGAACCCGATCCTGTGGATCACCGACAACTACGCCTACCTCGGCTCCGACGTGCCCAACGGCACCGGCGCGATCTCACGGCTCTCCGGCGCGAACCTCCAGAACTACCAGGAGGTCGTGATCAACCTGCCGCGCTCGATCAAGGACCACGAGACCAACTCGCTGGCCTTCCACGACGGCAAGCTCTACACCCCGCAGGGCTCGATGAACGCGATGGGTGCCACCGACGGCACCTGGAAGCGCCCGGAGAACCTGCTCTCGGCCGCCGTGCTCGAGCTCGACCCCGCCAAGCTGCCGGCCAACCTTCCGATCGACGCCTCGACGCCGGAGATGGAGAAGGCGCCCACCAGCACCCGCCCCCACGCCCGCAGCTACAACCCGTACGCCGCCAACGCCCCGCTGACGCTCTACGCCACCGGCATCCGCAACGCCTACGACCTGGTGTGGCACAGCAACGGAAACCTCTACGTCGGCACCAACGGCTCCGCGGCCGGCGGCAACACCCCGGCCGTGCCGACCACGCTGCCCGCCTCGTGCGCCAACCGCCCCGACGGCGGCTACACCGGCCCCTCGGCCCCCGGCCTGACCAACAACCGTCAGGACGAGACCGACTACATGTTCAACGTCAAGAAGGGCAAGTACTACGGCCACCCCAACCCGGAGCGCTGCGAGTACATCCTCAACGCCGGCAACCCGACGGGCTACACCGGCAACCCGCTCTTCAAGGTCAACGCCTACCCCGCCGGCCAGCAGGCCGACCCCAACTACGACCTGGCCAACGTCTACGACGCCGGCATGCACGCCTCGGCCAACGGCACCATCGAGTACCAGAACGCCGGTGCCTTCGGCGGCGCGCTGAAGGGCAAGCTCGTCGTCGTCCGCTACAGCGCCAACCAGGAGCTCGTCACCTTCGACGTGCGCGCCAACGGCAGCCTCTCCGGGGCCACGACGGGCATCGCCGGCTTCACCGGCTTCGCCCAGCCCCTCGACGTGACGGAGGACCCGACCACGGGCAACCTCTACGTCGCCGAGCTGCCCAACAACTTCGCCAACACCGCCATCAAGCTGCTCAAGCCGCGCGGCGGCGTGACCGCAGGTCGGGCCGAGGCCACCTCGCGCCTGGTCTTCACCGAGGTCCAGGGCGGCGCGGCCAGCGCCGCGCAGAGCGTGGTCGTGCGCAACACCGGGTCGGCACCCCTGACCATCACCGGCGCCACCGTGTCCGGCCCCGACGCCGCGCTCTTCGCCCGCGGCAGCCTGCCGACGAGCGCCATCCCCGCCGGTGGCACGGCCACCATCCCGGTGACCTTCAACCCGACCGTGGCCGGACCGCGCGGCGCGACGCTCACCGTCGCCACCGACAGCCAGGCCACGCCGAGCGTGACCACCACGCTGCGCGGCCTGGGGACCCTGGGCACCGGCGGCTCCAACGAGCCCTCGCTGCAGTGGATCCTCGACACCCTGCAGATTCCGGTCGACGTGGGCGACCCCGACCCGACCAACAACGACATGCCGGTGACCTCTGCCCTCATCGGTGACGAGGTCGAGATCGAGTCCTTCCGGTCCGACCCCTTCGACAACATCGTGCGCTTCGAGGCGCTCTCGCTCTTCGGCCCCGCCGGTCCCAACGGCAACACCGTCACCGTCGGTGCCTACGACCCCGACTCGCCCACCGACCGCACCACCGTCGGCCAGGGCCCCAACGGGCAGAACCAGAAGGTGCTGCCGACGTTCACGGGCACGGCGGCCGCCGGCTCACCGGTCGACAACCTGCCGGACACCTTCAGCCTCGACTTCACCTGGCACGGCCTGGGCAACCGGGTCACCAGCCAGGAGGACGAGCGCAACCTCTCCTGGAGCCCCGGCAACGGCCACAAGGTGCGCGTCTACCCGCTCAAGAACGCCGACGGCACCGTGGAGCCCTACTCCTACATCGTCGCCCCGGAGGACGTGCCCACCGGCGTGGACTTCCAGGACGCCGTGATGGTCGTGCGCAACGTGCAGCCCCTGGTGACCTCGGGCAACGGCGACATCGCCGCCAGCAAGCCCGAGCTCGTCTTCTCCGGCGTCAAGGGCACGACCTCGGCCACGCAGAGCGTCGAGGTGACCAACGACGGCACCACCGCGCTGGAGATCAGCAGTGTCGCCCTCACCGGCCCGCACGCCGCTGACTTCACCGTCACGGGCGGCGGCCAGGCGACGCTCCCGGTCGGCGGCACCGCCACCTACCAGGTCGCCTTCCGGCCCGGCGCCAGCACGGTCGGCGTCCGCGACGCGGTCCTGCGCGTGACCTCCGACGACGGCGACACCCCGCAGCTCGACCTCGGGCTGCACGGCCTGTCGCTCAACGGCCTCGAGGGTGGCAACGAGCCGCCGCTGGCCGACGTCGTGAAGACCCTCGGCCGCAACATCAACGTCGGGTGGAGCGGTCTGACCAACGACAACCCCGCCACCGGCTCCCAGATGGAGGGTGACGAGGTCCTCGCCCCGCTCTTCACCAAGGCCGGCACGGGTGAGGTCGCGATCAAGCCCGTGGCCCGCTTCTCCCCCGACGAGCAGCTGCCCTTCGGCTGGTACCTGCCCACGGGCAGCACGCCGGAGCTGAGCGAGGTCGCCAAGATCGACACCGGTCAGCACCAGACGCTGAACCCGGCGATCGCCGCCGGCGGCGCGCGCAGCTTCGACCCCGCCGGAGCGAGCTTCGGTCTCTACGTCGACTCCCGGACCTTCAACCGCAAGAGCTACACCCAGTCGGCCCTCAACACCGGGGTGGCGCACGCCGTGCGCACCTACCCGTCCAAGGACCGCGCCGGGGCGCTGATCCCGAACACCTACCTGGTCGCCTTCGAGGACGCCACCAACGGCGACTACCAGGACTACGTCTTCGAGATCAGCAACGTGCGGATCGCCGGCTCCACCGGCGGCACCACGCCCGTCGCGAAGGTCGACTTCGGCCCCGCCACGTCGAGCCTGGCCGCTGGCTACACCCGCGACAGCGGCGCCGCCTTCACCACCGGCGGCTCGGGCTGGGTCAACCAGGCCACGGGTGCCCCGCAGTCGATGGTCGCGATGACCCGCGACCGGGCGGGCGCCAACCTCAACCAGAGCACGCTGGTGCTGATGCAGCCCACCGCGGCGCAGCTCCCGGCCGGCCCCGCCGGCTGGCGCTACACCCTGCCCAACGGCACCTACCAGGTGACCGTCGGCGTCGGCGACCCCGACTTCTTCGACTCGGTGCACCGCATCAACGTCGAGGGCCAGACCGTGGTCCCGAACTTCGCGGCCACCACCGCCGCGCGGTCGACCACGGGCAGCGCCACCGTCCAGGTGACCGACGGCGTGCTCGACCTCGACGCCGTCGGCGGCACCAACACCAAGATCCAGTACGTCGACATCGAGCGGCCGCTGACCGGCACCGACACCACCGCGCCGGTCGTCTCCACCGAGGTGACGGGTCTGCAGACGGCCCCCGGCACCTACAAGGACGAGGCGACCATCCGGGTCAACGCCAGCGACCCGGAGAGCGCGATCGCGATCACCTCGATCAGCATCGACAACGGCCCCTTCACCACCTACACCGCACCGGTGAAGGTGACCGAGCCCGGCACCCACACGGTCCGGGCGCGCGCGCAGAACGGCGCCGGCCTCTTCACCACCACGGCCTTCACCACCTTCAACGTGGTGGCCGCCGGGGCGGCGCGAGGCGACATCTCCGTCAGCAACCAGGACGGCGTGCCCTTCGACGACCGCCTGGTGATGAACCGGATCCAGACGATCAGCACGACCTCGCCCAACGTGGTCCACGACGTCTCGACGCTGCGCATCTCCAACACCGGGCCCGACGGGCTCAACGTCACGGCGCTCGACGTCACCGGTCCCTTCGCCGTCGTCGACGCGCCCTCCCTGCCGGCCCTCGTGCCCGCGGGCGGCTCGCTCGACGTGAAGGTCCGCTTCACCGCGCAGACGATCGGCACCAACGGCGGTCTGTGGACCGGCACGCTCGACGTGAGGAGCGACGACGTCGACGAGCCCTCCGTGCCCGTCGAGCTCGCCGGCTTCTGGCAGAGCGTCTCCGAGGGCAACCAGGAGCCCGACCTCATCGAGATCACGCGGCTCTTCGGCTACGGCACCCAGATCGTCTCGCCCGGTCAGCCGCTGAACCAGCAGGGCCTGATCAAGGCCAACGGCGACGAGATCCTCTCGCCCTACTGGCTGCGCGCCAACACCGCCCAGCCGGTCACCGTCCGCCAGCTCGCGGCGTACCACACCCAGGGCAACACGGCGAGCTTCTTCTGGCACGCCAAGGGCTCGACCAGCACCAGCACGGCGCTGACCCACGTGGGTGAGGACGGCCAGTCGATCCTGCCGCGCAAGAACGACGCCAACCGGACGGTCGGTCAGAGCACCTTCACCCCGGCGGGCGCCTTCGGCCTCAAGATCGACCCCGAGTGGAGCGACCCGGTGCGCAACGACCGGCAGCTCGACGTCACCAACGGCTGCGCCTCGGTGGAGCAGTGTGGCCACCACCTGCGGGCGTGGCCGGCCAAGGACCGCTCCGGTGCCGTGATCCCCAACACCTACCTGGTGGCGATGGACTACGCCGGCATCAACTACGACTACAACGACAACGTCTACCTGGTCTCCAACATCAAGCCGGAGACCGCGGCCGACCCGGGCGCCCAGGCCCCGGTGCCGGGAGCGTCGTCGCTGCAGCTGGAGTTCGACGCCGCGGTCGCCGGCACGCTGGCCGACGTCAACGGCGAGGGCACGGGCTTCCGCTCGACGCAGCCCAACGAGCGCGACGTGGCGGTCGGCAGCGACTCCTACCAGCCGCTGCTGCTCGACCTGGTCACCTCCGAGGGCGGCTCCCTGCGCGTCAGCAGCAGCGGCACCGCGACCGAGGGCACCAACGGCGGCAACGACAACACCCTGGTCAACGGTCTGCGGCTGCCCTTCGACGGCACCGGTGACCCCTTCAGCGTGGTCGCCCGCGTCGCCGGACCCGTGACGCAGTACAACGCCGGGTCGGAGCAGGCGGGCATCCAGCTCGGCAACGACCAGGACAACTACGTCAAGGCCTCGGTGATCCAGAAGACCGTCGGTGGCACCACCGGCCCGGCCATCGAGTTCTACGCCGAGCAGGCCGGCACCGGCGTCACCGTCGGCACCCCGGTCCTGCTCCCCACCCCCGGCTCGGTCACCAGCGTCGACCTGGCGCTGCTCGCCGACCCCGGTGCGCGCACCGTCAGGGCGGCCTACCGCACCAACGGCGGCGCGTGGACGATCCTGCAGACCGCCTTCACGGTGCCGGCGAGCTTCGCGGGCAAGCTCTTCGACGCCCGCTCCCACGCCGGCATCCTGGTCTCGCACAAGGGTGGCGACCCGCTCGTCGCCCGCTACGAGTCCTTCGGCATCGTCGGTGGCAACGCCGCCGGCGGCGCGCCGGCGACCCGCGAGGCGCTGCTCCGCATCGACACCGGCTCGGCGACCACCTACACCGACACCGCCGGCAACGTGTGGGCACCCGACACCGGGCGCTTCACGCCCACCACCGCCCCGGCGGAGGGCAACCGCACCGACGCGATCGCCGGCACCACCGACGACCCGCTGTACGCCACCTACCGGGGCAACACCGGCTCGGTGACGCCGCGCAACCTGACCTACTCGCTGCCGACCAGGGCCGCGACCAAGGTCGACCTGCGGCTCCACTTCGCGGAGCGCGCGGCGGGCAACAACGCGGCGGGCAGGCGGCTCTTCGACATCGACGTCGAGGGTGAGACCGTGCGACGCAACGTCGACATCTTCGCGGCGGCCGGCGGTCTCAACACCGCCACGGTGCTGGGGCTGAGCAACGTGACCGTCAAGGGCGGCTCCCTGGAGCTCGCGCTGAAGGCCACCGCCGACTACCCGGCCATCTCCGCGATCGAGGTGCTCTGCCAGGGGGCCTGCCCCGTCGACAGCACCCCGCCCGCGGCGCCCAACGGCCTCACGGCCGTCGGCACCCAGGCCGGGGTGACCCTCGACTGGAACGACTCGGCCGCGACCGACCTGCTCGGCTACCGGGTCTACCGCTCGGCCACGGCCGACGGCAGCTTCACCGAGCTGACGACGACGCCGCTCGTGTCGTCGACCTACGTCGACACCACCGCGCCGGCGAACACCGCGGCCTTCTACCGCGTCGTCGCCGTCGACACCTCCGACAACGCCTCGACCCCGTCGAGCGTGGTCAGCGGCACCCGGCCGGTGCCGGTGCAGCAGCCGGTGCGCATCAACGCCGGTGGCACCGCACAGACCGTCGGCGGCACCACCTGGTCCGCCTGCTCCAGCACCACCGCCTGCAGCGGCTGGGTGAGCGGCGGCACCCCCTACAGCGAGGCCGACACCAACACCGGTCTGCCCGCCGGCACCAACAACGCGATCTTCCAGTCCGAGTGGACCGGTGGGGCGACCGGTGCCAGCCCGACGCCGGTCGGCCAGCGGGCCTTCGGCTTCGCGGTCCCCGTGCAGAACGGTGACTACCGGGTGCGGCTGCACTTCGTCGAGCTCAACAAGACCGCCGCCAACACCCGCACCTTCGACGTCCGCCTCGAGAACACCACCGTGCTCTCCGACTTCGACGTCTGGACCCAGGCGGGCGGCATCAACCGGGCGATCGTCCGGCAGTTCCCGGCCACCGTCACCGACGGCTCGATGACCATCGACTTCATCCGTCGCATCGAGAACGCGAAGATCAGCGCGATCGAGATCCTGCCCGGGGCCGACACCACGGCGCCCACGGCACCGGCCTCGCTCACCGCGACCGCGGCGGCGTCCGGGATCACGCTGGGCTGGCCCGCCGTGGCGGGTGACGACACCGCCGGCTACCACGTCTACCGCGCCACCACGGCCGACGGTGAGTACACCAAGCTCAACAACGCCGCGCTCACCGGCACGACGTACGCCGACACCACGGCGCCGGCGGGCGTCCGCTCCTACTACCGGGTGCGGACGGTCGACACGGCGGGCAACCTCTCCGCCCCCGTCGCCGCCGACGCGCTGCGACCGGCCCAGGCGCCGGCGCAGGTCACCGGGCTGCAGGCCACCGGCTCGCAGAGCGGCATCGCGCTGGGCTGGACGGCGTCCGACGCCACCGGC
The DNA here is from genome assembly GCA_052040065.1 of Marmoricola sp. Lineage (GTDB taxonomy): Bacteria > Actinomycetota > Actinomycetes > Propionibacteriales > Nocardioidaceae > Marmoricola. The sequence continues at coordinate 327 of JBQGFI010000293.1, read as the reverse complement.
CTGACCGGCTACCACGTCTACCGCGCCACCAGCGCGGGCGGCACCTACACCCGGCTCACCACCACCCCGGTCGCGACGGCGTCGTACGACGACACCACCGCACCGGCGGGGGCGGCGTCCTTCTACCAGGTCACCGCGGTCAACGCGGCGGGTGAGGGCCCGCGCTCGGCCACGGCCAGCGCGGCGCGACCCGCAGCGCTGCCGGCGCAGGTCACCGGGCTGCAGGCGACCGGCTCCCAGAGCGGCATCGCGCTGGGCTGGACGGCGTCCAACGCCACCGGCCTGACGGGCTACCACGTCTACCGCGCCACCAGCGCGGGCGGCACC
>JBQGFI010000292.1:0-8803 GCA_052040065.1 Marmoricola sp. | reverse complement strand
CCAGCAGGTCTACCGCAGCCAGGGCGTGTCGATCCACGACAAGCACATCGAGATCATCGTCCGGCAGATGCTGCGCCGGGTCACGGTGATCGAGTCCGGTGAGACCAAGCTGCTCCCGTCCGACCTCGTCGACCGGGTGCGCTACGAGGAGGAGAACCGCCGCGTGGTCTCCGAGGGTCAGACGCCCGCCTCGGGTCGTCCGGTGCTGATGGGCATCACCAAGGCCTCGCTGGCCACGGAGTCGTGGCTCTCGGCGGCCTCCTTCCAGGAGACCACCCGGGTGCTGACCGACGCCGCCATCAACGGCAAGTCCGACGCGCTGATGGGCCTGAAGGAGAACGTCATCATCGGCAAGCTGATCCCGGCGGGCACCGGACTGGAGCGCTACCGCAACGTCCGGGTGGAGCCCACCGAGGAGGCGCGCGCCGCGGCGTACGCCGTCACCGGCTACGACAACTACGGTGACGACTACTTCGGCAACGCCACCCAGACGGTCGCCCTCGACGACTTCGACTTCGGTTCCTACCAGAACTGAGCAGTCGAGGTCCGGTGACCTGACGGACGCCACCACGCACCACCACCAGACCCCCGCCCGGGCCACCGGGCGGGGGTCTGGTGCGTCCTAGGCTCGGGGCCATGGACGCCGAGGCGATCACCCGCCACCACGACGACCTCACCCCGCCGGGGGAGTCGCCCTGGGTGGGCGACCACCGCCCGCGCACGGACCTCGAGCTGCACGAGCCCGATCCCGCGTGGCTGCGCTGGGCGGGCACGCAGCTGGACCGCGTGCGCGGGGCCCTGGGCGTCCGCGTGCTCGCGCTGCAGCACGTCGGCTCGACGGCCGTGCCCGGCCTCGCCGCCAAGCCGGTGGTCGACCTCGACCTGACCGTCGCCGACCCGGCGGCCGAGGCGGCGTACGTGCCCGAGCTGGAGCGGGTCGGCTTCCGGCTGGTGGTCCGCGAGCCGTGGTGGCAGGAGCACCGCTGCCTGCGGCACGAGGACCCCGCCTGCAACCTGCACGTCTTCGGCCCCGGCGCCGCCGAGCCGGTGCGGCACCGGATCTTCCGCGACTGGCTGCGCACCCACCCCGACGACCGGCAGCGCTACGCCGAGGCCAAGCGGGTCGCGGTCGCCGACGCGGTCGCCGCGGGCGAGCACGTGGGGCAGTACAACGCGCGCAAGCAGCAGGTCGTGCGCGAGATCTATGACCGCGCCTTCGTCTCCCTGGGGCTGCTGCCCACGCCGTGAGGACCGGCGGGGACAATGGTGGGGTGAGCAGCAGCGTCGTCCCCGCCGAGACCGAGGTGCTGGTCGTCGGCGCCGGCCCGGCGGGTGCCGCGGCGGCCACCTGGGCGGCCCGCGACGGCCGCGACGTGACCCTGGTCGACGCCGCGGTCTTCCCCCGCGACAAGACCTGCGGCGACGGCCTCACGCCGCGCGCGGTCGGCGAGCTGGACCTGCTCGGCCTCGGGGAGTGGGTGCGCGCCCACACCGTCAACTGGGGGCTGCGCGCCCACGGCTTCGGGCAGACGCTGCTGCTGCCGTGGCCCGGTCCTGGGCCCACCGGCTCCGGGCTGCCGGCGTACGGGTCGGCGGTCGCGCGCACCGAGCTCGACGACCACCTGCGCACCACGGCGATCAAGGCCGGTGCCCACGGTGTCGACGGCCTCCGGGCGGTCGGTGTGACCCGCGACGGCGACCGGGTGGCCTCCGTGGTGCTCGAGCGTGCGCGCGGCACCGAGGGCGCGGGGGAGCGGGTCGAGATCCGCTGCCGGCACCTGGTCGTCGCCGACGGCGTGCGCTCGCCGCTCGGCAAGGTGCTCGGGCGCGAGTGGCACCGCGACACCGTCTACGGCGTGGCCGGCCGGGCCTACGTCGGCTCCACCCGGTCCGACGACCCGTGGATCTCCAGCCACCTCGAGCTGCGCGACGAGCAGGACCAGGTCCTCTCCGGCTACGGCTGGATCTTCCCGCTCGGAGACGGACAGGTGAACCTCGGCGTCGGCACGCTGGCCACGGCGGCCCGCCCGGCCGAGGTCGCGCTGCGTCCGCTGATGCAGCACTACGCCGCGCAGCGGCGCGAGGAGTTCGGCCTCGACCCCGAGCTCCGGCTGCCCACCTCCGCGCTGCTGCCCATGGGCGGTGCGGTCTCCGGCGTGGCCGGGCGCAACTGGGCGCTGAACGGCGACGCGGCCGCCTGCGTCAACCCGCTCAACGGCGAGGGCATCGACTACGGCCTCGAGACGGGCCGGCTCGTCGCCGAGCTGCTCGGCGGCCCCGGTGACGACGTGGACCTCGGGCGCGCGTGGCCGGCGCTGCTGCGCGACCACTACGGCGAGTCCTTCTCGATCGCGCGCCGGCTCGCGGGCCTGGTGACCGTGCCCGGGCTGCTGCCCGCGCTGGGTCCGGTCGGCATGCGCTCGCACTGGATGATGACGCTGGCGCTGCGCTGGATGGGCAACCTGGTCACCGACGCCGACCGCGACGCGGCCGCCCGGGTGTGGCGCTGGGCCGGTCGTCGCTCGGTCGCCGCCGACCCCCGTCCCCCCTTCGCCTGAGCGCCGTGGGCGATCCGGTCTACCGCCTCGTCAACGGCGTCGGTCGTCTGGCGCTGCGCGCGCTCGCGGTCGACGTGCGCTGGAGCGGTGTCGAGCACGTGCCCCGGCAGGGGCCGGTGGTGCTCGCCGCGACGCACGTGTCCTTCCCCGACTTCCTCTTCCTCGAGCGTGCGGCGATCACGCGGGGGCGCTACGTGCGCTTCCTGACCCGCTACGACGTGTGGCACGCCCGGGGGGCGTCCTGGTGGATGGACCGGATGCGTCACGTCCCCGTCGACCGCCGGGCGCCGGCGCACGCCTACCTCCGCGCGCGCCGGCTGCTGCGCGAGGGCGAGGCCGTGGGCGGCTTCCCCGAGGCCGGGGTCTCGTACTCCTACACGGTGCGTCCGCTGATGCGCGGGCTGGTCGCGCTCGCCGCCGAGACGGGGGCGCCGCTGGTGCCGGTCGCCCTGTGGGGCTCGCAGCGGCTCTTCACCGTCGGCGACCCCAAGCCGCCCGTCGACTGGACCCGGGGGCGGCGGGTCGACGTGGCCTTCGGCGAGCCCGTGCGGCTGCGGGCCGACGACGACCTCACCGCCCGCACCCACGACCTGGGCCACGCGCTGACCGGCCTGCTGGAGGGGTTGCAGCGGCAGCCCCACCACGCGCCGGCCCCGGGCGAGCACGCGCCCTGGCACCCCGCGCACCTCGGCGGCCACGCCCCCGACCGCGGGCGCGCTCGCACGCTCGACGTGGTGCCGCACCACGCGGTCACCCCGACGTGGGGGCCCGACCTCGACGCGTGGCGCGAGCCCGACGCCAGCGGGTGAGGCTGTTGACGGGGTCGACGAGCAGGTTGAGCCGCCGCGAGACCGGGGACCACGCCAGCAGCACCGCGAGTCCCACCGCCGCGAGCGTGATCACGACCCACGAGGCGGGCCACAGGTCGGCGGCGACCGGCTTGAGGCCCAGCGCCTCGGCCCCCAGCACGAAGAAGCCGTGGTAGAGGTACACCACCAGCGTCGCCCCGCCCAGCGAGGTGAACCAGGACCGGCCGCGCGGCACCACGGCGAAGAACGCGAAGGCGCCGACCAGCCCGCTGAGCAGCATCGTGACCCGGATGACGAAGGCGCGCAGGTTGTCGGTGTCGGCCGCGGGCGAGATCTCGTCGTAGCGGGTCCGGTAGTAGAGCCACTCGGTCTCGACGAGGTCGCCGATCCAGCGCGAGAGCAGCGCGATCAGCAGCAGCACCGCGAAGCCGTACCAGCGGGCCCGGCGGGTGCGCAGCAGCGCCCAGTGGCCCTCGTGCATCTTCAGCCCGAGCACGAAGAAGGGCAGCAGGCCCAGCACGCGGGCGTTGTCGAGGTGGTCGGTGGCGAAGAGACCGGCCAGCACGCTGATCACCACGGCCACCACGACCTTGGCCGGCATCCGCTTGAAGATGGGCGTGGCCAGCCGCCAGCAGAAGAGGGCGGCGAGGTACCACATCGGCCAGTGCGGGCTGAGCCAGACGTCCTCGAAGGTGATGTCGAGGAAGACCTGGCGGAAGGTGACCAGGAGCCCCTCGAAGATCAGGTAGGGCACCACGACGGTGGTGAAGAGCTGCCACAGCCGGGGCCGGGTGTACTCGAAGGACTTCGAGAGGTAGCCCGTGACGATCACGAACGCCGGGATGTGCCAGAGGTAGAGGAAGTTGTAGACCGACTTGTCGAAGCCGCGCGCGAGCGGCGACCCCGGGTCGTCGGCGAAGAGCGGCAGCAGCGTCCAGGCGTGTCCGACCACGACCAGCGTCACCAGCAGCATCTTGGCGTTGTCGAACCACGGGTCCCGCACCTTGACCGGCGCGGGGGCGGGGGCGGCCCCGGTCGCCGGGGCGACCGACGTCGGGCTCACATCGGACACGCCCGTAATCTACCGGTCGTGGACCCCCTCGACGTGCGCCAGGGAGAGCTGCCCCGACGGCAGCGCGTGGCGGCGTACGCCGTGCTGGTGCGGGCCGAGCAGGTGCTGCTGTCGCGGCTGGCCGAGTACCTCTCGGAGGAGCCGCTGTGGACGCTGCCCGGCGGCGGGCTCGACTTCGGCGAGGAGCCGGCCACCGCCGTCGCGCGCGAGGTCTACGAGGAGACCGGCCTCTTCTGCACCGTGGGCGACCCGCTGTGGATCGGCTCGGCCCACCGCGTGGTCGACCGGCAGGAGTCGCCGACCGACATGCACTCCGTGCGCCTGGTCTACGACGCGTGGGTCCCGCTCGACGCCCCCGAGCCGCGGGTGGTCGAGGTCGACGGGTCGACCGTCGAGGCCCGCTGGGTGCCGATCGCGGAGGTCGAGAGCGGCGCCGTGCCGACCGTGCCGATGGTGCGCGAGGCGCTGGCGGCCTACCGCCCGGCGCCCCGGCAGCGACTCGCGGCGAAGGCCCTCGTGGTGCGCGGGGACAAGGTGCTGCTCACGCGCAACTCCCCGCGGGGTCCGCGCCCCGGTGACTGGACCCTGCCGGGGGGCGGGGTGGAGCACGGCGAGCGACCGCTGCGGGCGCTGCGGCGCGAGCTGGGGGAGGAGACCGGGCTGGTGCCGCTGACCACCCGGCTGCTCGACACCTACGACGAGCACTTCACCGGGGTCGCGCCGAGCGGCCGCGAGGAGGACTTCCACGGGGTCGACCTGGTCTACCTCGTCGAGCTCAGCCACGACGAGCTGCGGCTCGACGACCCCGACGGCACGGCCGACGCCGTGGCCTGGCACTCCCTGGACGACGTGCGGCGCGGCACGGTGCCCCTGGCCGAGGTGGTGCGGGCCGCGCTGGTGATGGCCGGTCTGGGCTGAGCACCGGCCTCGCGCCCGGCTCGTTAGATTGTGGACATGTCTGCGCCTGTCTCGGAGCCCGCTGCGGTGCCCGCCCCGGAGTCCGTCTTCACCTACGGCGCCCCGCAGCTGAAGTTCGGCGAGGGGGCCAGCGACGAGATCGGCTACGACCTCTCCCAGCTGGGCGTCGCCCGCGTGCTGGTGGTCACCGACCCGGGGGTCGCCGCGACCGGCCACCCGCAGCGGGTGGCCGACCAGATGGCGCAGTTCGGCATCGAGGCCGCGGTCTTCGACGCCGTGCACGTCGAGCCGACCGACGCCAGCCTCGCGCTGGCGATCGAGCACGCCCGCGAGACCGGTCCGTGGGACGCCTACGTCGCGGTGGGCGGCGGCTCGGCGATCGACACCGCCAAGGCCGTCAACCTGCTGACGAGCAACGACGGCGAGCTCATGGACTACGTCAACCCGCCGGTCGGGGGTGGCCGGGCGCCGAGCCGGCCGCTGCGCCCGTTCGTCGCCGTGCCGACGACGACCGGCACCGGGGCGGAGTCGACGACCGTGTGCGTCCTCGACGTGCTCGAGCAGCGGGTCAAGACCGGCATCTCCCACGCGCGGCTGCGGCCGACCCTCGCCGTCGTCGACCCCGTCCTGACGCGCTCGCAGCCCGCGGGCGTGACCGCGGCCTCGGGCATGGACATCCTGTGCCACGCGCTGGAGAGCTACACCGCCCGCGACTTCGCCTCCTACGACCGCAAGCGTCCCGAGCAGCGGGTGCCCTACTGCGGCGCCAACCCCATCTCCGACATGTGGTCCGAGCGGGCGATGGGGCTGCTCGCGACGTCCTTCCGGCGGGCCGTGCACCACGGCGACGACGCCGGGGCGCGGCACGAGATGGCGCTCGCCGCGACCTTCGCCGGCCTGGGCTTCGGCAACGCCGGGGTGCACCTGCCGCACGCCAACGCCTACCCCGTCGCCGGCCAGGTCCGCGACTTCCGTCCCGACGGCTACGACGCCGACCACGCGATGGTGCCGCACGGCATGGCGGTCTCGCTGACCGCCCCGGAGGCCTTCCGCTGGACCTTCGAGGCCTCGCCGGAGCGCCACCTGCGGGCGGCGACCTTGCTCGATCCCGACCACACCCACGGCGAGGGTCCCGACACCCTGCCGGCCGTGCTGGTCGACCTGATGCGCGACATCGGCATCCCCGCCGGCCTGGCCGCGGTGGGCTACGGCGAGGGCGACGTCGACGGGCTCGTCGAGGGCGCCCTGAAGCAGCAGCGGCTGCTCGCCACGGCCCCGCGCGAGGTCACCGAGGACGACGTCGCGGGCATCCTGCGCCGCTCGATGGAGCTCTGGTGACCGCTGCCCCCACGGGCGAGGTGGTCGCCGCCCTCCGGCGCGCCGGTCTCGACGACGTCGACGACTCCGCCCTGGCCCGGTCGCTCTACGCCAGTGACGCCGGGCTCTACCGGGTCGAGCCGCGCGTCGTGGTGCGCCCGCGCCACACCGACGAGATCGCGGCCGTGCTGGCCGTGGCCCGCGAGACGGGCACGCCGCTCACGATGCGGGGCGCCGGCACCTCGATCGCCGGCAACGCCGTCGGCACCGGGATCGTGCTCGACACCCAGCGGCACCTCGGCCGGGTGCTCGGCATCGACGACGACGCCCGGGTCGCCCACGTCGAGCCCGGCGTGGTGCACGCCGCGCTGCAGCGTCAGGCGACGGCCCGCGGCCTGCGCTTCGGCCCCGACCCCTCGACGCACACCCGCTGCACCGTCGGCGGGATGATCGGCAACATCGCGTGCGGCTCCCGCGCGCTGGGCTACGGCCGCACGGTCGACAACGTCGAGTCGCTGCGGGTGCTGCTGGCCGACGGCACCGTCCTCGACACCGCCACCGACGCCGCGCCGACGGCGCTCACCGACCTGGTCGACGAGCACCTCGCGCTGGTGCGCACCGAGTTCGGCCGCTTCGGCCGGCAGGTCTCCGGCTACTCCTTCGAGCACCTCCTGCCCGAGCGCGGCCGCCGCCTCGACCGCTTCCTCGCCGGTACCGAGGGCACCCTCGGTGTCGTCCTCGACGCACACGTCCGGCTGGTCGAGGACGCCCCTGCCCGCGCGCTCGCGGTCCTGGCGTACGCCGACATGGCCGAGGCCGCCGACGCCGTGCCGGCGCTGCTCGAGCACGGCCTGGTGGCCTGCGAGGGCCTGGGCAAGCGCATCGTCGACCTGGTGCGCGGCGCGCCCGAGCTCCCCGAGGGCGGGGGCTGGCTCTTCGCCGAGGTCACGGGCGAGACGGTGGCCGAGGTCGAGGACCGCGCCCGGCAGGTGGCCCGCGCCGCCGGGGTGCCCTACGACGTGGTGAGCGACCCCGCGGCCCAGGCGGCGCTGTGGCGCATCCGGGAGGACGGCGCCGGGCTCGCGGCCAAGTCGCTGACGCGGCAGGCGCAGGCCGGGTGGGAGGACGCCGCGGTGCCACCGGAGCGGCTGGGCGCCTACCTGCGCGACTTCGAGTCGCTGCTGCGCCAGCACGACCTCGACGGCGTGCCCTACGGCCACTTCGGCGACGGCTGCGTGCACGTGCGCATCGACTTCGAGCTCGGCGCGGAGGCCGGCCGGGCGCGCTTCCGCGGCTTCGTCGAGGACGCCGCCGACCTCGTCGCGGCCTACGGCGGCTCGATGTCCGGCGAGCACGGCGACGGCCGGGCGCGCTCGGAGCTGCTGCCGCGGATGTACTCGCCGCAGGCGATCGCGCTGATGGAGCAGGCCAAGCGGGTGCTCGACCCGGCAGGGCTGCTCAACCCCGGCGTGCTCGTCGACCCCGCACCCTTCGACGCCGACCTCCGCCTGGCCCAGCCCGGCCTCGCCACCCCGGGCCGGCGCACGACGCTGCGGCTGACCCACGACGCCGGGTCCTTCGCCGGCGCGGTGCACCGGTGCACCGGCGTCGGCAAGTGCGTCGCCGACAACACCGGCGCCGGTGGCGTGATGTGCCCGTCCTACCTCGCGACCCGGGAGGAGAAGGACTCGACCCGCGGCCGCGCCCACGTCCTGCAGGACGTCGCCAGCGGCGTCCTCGGCGTCGACGACCCGGCCGTCGACGCGGCGCTCGACCTGTGCCTGTCGTGCAAGGGCTGCGCCCGCGACTGCCCGACCGGCGTCGACATGGCGACCTACAAGTCCGAGGTGCTCTCGCAGCGCTACGCCGGCCGGCTGCGGCCGCGCTCCCACTACGCGCTGGGCCAGCTGCCGCGATGGGCCCGCATGACGCCGCCGCGGCTCGCCAACGCCGCGCTGCGGCTCGGCCCGGTCGCGCGCCTGGCCAAGGCCGCCGCGGGCGTCGACCAGCGGCGGTCGCTGCCGCGGTTCGAGGAGCGCCCGCTGCGCGAGCGCGGGGCCGCCACCCCGCCGCCGACCGAGGTCGACGTCTACGTCTGGGCCGACTCGTGCACCGACCGCTTCTCCGCC
>JBQGFI010000291.1:0-12341 GCA_052040065.1 Marmoricola sp. | reverse complement strand
ACCGAGACCTCGGCCGGCTCCTTCGTCAACCACCCCGACGACTACCGCTTCGGCACCGTCGGCCCGGTGGTGCCGGGCAGCCAGGTGCGGCTGGGCGAGAACGACGAGGTGCAGATCAAGGGTCCCGGCGTCATGGACGGCTACCACAACCTGCCCGACCAGACCGCCGAGACGCTGACCGAGGACGGCTGGCTGCGCACCGGTGACAAGGGCTCGCTCGACGCCGACGGCTACCTGACCATCACCGGCCGCATCAAGGAGCTCTTCAAGACCTCCGGCGGCAAGTACATCGCCCCGCCGGCGATCGAGGCGAAGTTCAAGGCCGTGTGCCCCTACGCCAGCCAGTTCGTGGTCTTCGGCAACGACCGCAACTACTGCGTGGCCCTGGTGACGCTCGACCCCGACGCCATCGCCGGGTGGGCCGAGGAGAACGGCCTGGGCGGAAAGTCCTACACCGAGATCGTCACCGACCCCAAGACCGTCGAGATGGTCGACAACTACGTCGAGACGCTCAACGGCTCGCTCAACCGCTGGGAGACGATCAAGAAGTTCCGCCTGCTCGACCACGACCTCTCGGTCGAGTCCGGTGAGATGACGCCGTCGATGAAGGTCAAGCGCAACGTCGTGGAGACCAACCACGCGGCCCTGATCGACGAGATGTACGCCTGACCCAGGACTCCCACAGCACGCGCACAGGGGCGCGGTCGAGGATCGCGACATGAGCCGCCTCCCCGCCCGCGCCCCTCGCGCGTCCCAGTCCGAGCACCAGTCCGAGCACCAGTCCGGGCACCAGCCCGAGCACCAGCCCGATCACGACCACGGTGTCGACGAGCACGACCTGGGCCTCTCCCACGACCTCCCTCGCATCGTGGAGCGCAACCTCGGCCGCCGCGGCCTGCTCGCCCTGCTCGGCGGCGTGGGTGCCGTGGCCGTGGCCGGCTGCGGCACAGCGGCCTCGTCCGGCTCCACCTCGTCGGGCGCCACCTCGTCGGGTGCCGCGCCGGAGCCGCCCGACGGTGGTGGCGGCGGGTCGGCGACGACGGTGGAGGTGGCCGAGGGCGAGATCCCGGAGGAGACCGCCGGCCCCTACCCCGGCGACGGCTCCAACGGCCCCGACGTGCTCGCCGAGAGCGGCGTCGTGCGGCGCGACCTCACCCGCAGCTTCGGCTCCGCGTCCGGCACCGCCGAGGGCGTCCCCCTGACGATCCGGATGAAGGTCTACGACCTCGCCGGCGACGACGCCACCGTGCTCGCCGGGGCGGCCGTCTACGCCTGGCACTGCGACCGCGAGGGCCGCTACTCGATGTACGACGAGGGGGTCACCGAGGAGAACTACCTGCGCGGCGTGCAGGTCGCCGACGACGCGGGCTGGGTGGAGTTCACCAGCATCTTCCCGGCCTGCTACGCCGGGCGCTGGCCCCACGTGCACTTCGAGGTCTACGCTGGCGTCGAGGACGCGACGGGCGACGGCGACAAGCTGCGCACCTCCCAGCTCGCGCTGCCGCAGGACGCCTGCGAGGCCGTCTACGCCACCGCGGGCTACGAGCAGAGCGTCGCCAACCTGGCACAGGTCTCGCTCGCCAGCGACATGGTCTTCTCCGACGGCTACTCGCTGCAGCTCGCCAAGGTCACCGGCTCCGTCGCCGACGGCTACGTCGCCACGCTCAACGTGCCGGTCTGACCCCGACGCCGAGCCGGACGCGGGCGCGACGATCAGCCAGGCACCCGCGTGGCCCAGTACTCCGTCGTGGGCGTGGCCGGGGTGGTGAAGCGGGCGTTGGGCAGGTAGAGCCCGTCGCGCCAGCGCGCCACGGTGGTCGGCACGTCGAAGTCGGGGCTCGTCCGGGACCCGACGAGGCGACCGCGGCGACCGTCGCGGGAGAGCCGGAGCTCGGCGACCTGGTTCAGCCGGTTCTGCACCGCGAAGAGGGTCCGCCCCTCGCGCAGCAGGCCGTCGCCGTTGGTCAGCACGGCGCCGCGGAGGTCGACGCGGCGGGTCACGCCCGTGCGGGGGTCGACCCGGTGCAGCTCGCCGTTGCTGGAGTTGACGACCAGCAGCGCGCGGCGGTCGGGCGTGGTCTCGATGCCGTTGGCGTTGAGCGCCCCGGGGGTCTGCACCCAGTCGCCTCCGAGCGGCACCCGGGTCACGGTGGCGCCGCCTCGCCGGCGCGGCTCGACGCGGAAGAGCGCCGCCTGCTGCGAGTCGGTGACCCAGGCCGTGCGGCCGACCACCACGACGTCGTTGACGAAGGTCGTGGGGCCCGGCTCGGCGAGGTCGTACGTGGCGGTGGTGCGGCCGCTGCGGACGTCGACGACCTTGACGTCGCCGTCGGCGCCGCCGGCCACCCACAGGTCGTGCCCGCGGCCGAGCTCGAGGCCGACGGCCGGGGTGCCGTCGCCCTGGCTGATCACGCGGCCGGCCCCGGTGCGCAGGTCGGCGGCGTACACGTCGCCGTCGACGCGGGAGCCGAAGTACGCCACCGGCCCGCGCGCCTCGATGCCCTCGGGCTGGAAGCCGGCGGGCAGCTCGACGCGGCTGGGGGGCTCCTGGTGGCGTGGTGGCTTCGCGGTGGCGGGCGCCGTCGCGGGCGCGGCGAGCGTGGCCGCGAGGGCGGCGGCGGCGAGGGCGGCGGGGAGTCGTCGGACGGTCATGGGAGGTCCTTTCGTCATACGACAGGTACCCAGGCGACACTGGAGGACGTGTCTGGAGCCTTCGGTGTCTACGTGCACGTGCCCTTCTGTGCCACGCGCTGCGGCTACTGCGACTTCAACACCTACACGGCCACCGAGCTCGGCGGTGGGGGAGCCCAGGCGGAGTGGGCGACCTGGGCGGAGGCCGAGGTGGCGCTCGCCACCCGCACCCTCGGACGCCGCGAGGCCGAGACCGTCTTCTTCGGAGGCGGCACTCCCACGCTGCTGCCGAGCGCCGACCTGGTGCGCGCGCTCGGTGCCGTGCGCCGCGAGCTCGGGCTGGCCGCGGACGCCGAGGTCACCACCGAGGCCAACCCCGACAGCGTGACGCCGGAGTCGCTGGCCGCGCTGCGCGAGGGCGGCTTCACGCGGATCTCCTTCGGGATGCAGTCGGCGGTGCCGCACGTGCTGCGGGTGCTCGAGCGCACCCACGACCCGGCCGGCGTCTCCCGGGCGGTCGCCTGGGCGCGGGAGGCCGGCTTCGCGCAGGTGAGCCTCGAACTGATCTACGGCACGGCCGGGGAGTCGGTGGCCGACTGGCGGCGCTCGCTGGAGGCTGCGCTGGCCTGCGAGCCCGACCACGTCTCGGCGTACTCCCTGATCGTCGAGGGGGGCACCCGGCTCGCCCGACAGGTGCGCAGCGGCCTGGTCGCCGCGCCGGAGGAGGACGACCTCGCGCAGAAGTACGAGCTCGCCGACGACCTGCTGGGCGCCGCCGGACTCTCCTGGTACGAGGTGTCCAACTGGGCGCGCACGCCCGCGGCCCGGTGCCGCCACAACGAGCTCTACTGGGAGAGCGCGGACTGGTGGGGCGTCGGCCCCGGCGCCCACTCCCACCTCGACGGCGAGCGGTGGTGGAACCTCAAGCACCCCTCCGCGTGGGCCGCGCGGCTGGCCGCGGGGGAGTCGCCCGCCGAGGGGCGCGAGACGCTCACGGCCGACGACCGCCACCTCGAGCGCGTGATGCTCGAGCTGCGTCACGTCTCCGGTCTCCCGCTCGACCTCGCCCCGCCCGAGCGCGTCGAGGCCGTCGTGGCCCGTGGCCTCGCCGTACGCCGCGACGACCGGCTGGTGCTCACCGACCGCGGCCGGCTGCTGGCCGACGCCGTGGTCCGCGAGCTCGTCGCCTAGCGCTCCTGCCACCGGGGTCCACGCGAGCGCCCGGCTGACCCATGTAACGCTCCGTTACGCCGGACGTACACCACCAGCAACAGTCACTCAGCCCGTGTAACGGAGCGTTACATGCGGTGCCGGTCGGTCAGCCCTCCGGCTGGGTCACGAAGTCGATGAGCTCCTCGACCCGGCCGAGGAGCTGGGGGTCGAGGTCCTGGAAGCCGCGGACGCCGCCGAGGATGTGCTTCCAGGCGCGGGCGATGTCGGCCTGGTCGCGGTGGGGCCAGCCCCACTGCTGGCACACGCCCTTCTTCCACTCCACGTTGCGGGGCACGGTGGGCCACACCTTCTTGCCGAGGCGCTCGGGCTTCACGGCCGCCCAGATGTCGATGAAGGGGTGCCCGACGATCAGCACGTGCTTGCCGACGGGGGAGCGGCGCACGGAGTCGGCGATGCGGCTCTCCTTGGAGCCCGCGACGAGGTGGTCGACGAGCACGCCGACCCGGCGGCTCGGGCCGGGCTGGAAGTCGCGCAGGTGCTCCCCGAGGTCGTCGACCCCGTCGAGGTACTCCACGACCACGCCCTCGATGCGCAGGTCGTCGCCCCAGACCTTCTCGACCAGCTCGGCGTCGTGGCGCCCCTCGACGTAGATCCGGCTGGCGCGGGCCACCCGGGCCTTGACGCCCTGCACCGCGACCGAGCCCGAGGCCGTGCGCGTCGGTGCGGCGGGTCCCTTGCGGGTGGGCGCGACGAGCACGACCGGCCGACCCTCGAGCCAGAAGCCCGGGCCGAGCGGGAAGGTACGACGCTTGCGACGGCGGTCCTCGAGGGTCACCGTGCCGAGGTCGCGCTCGACCTGCACGATCTCGCCGCACCAGTCGGTGGTGACCTCCTCGACCACCAGGCCGAGGTCGGCGTCGATCTCGACCGCGCGCCCCTTGCTGGTGGCGCGCCAGTCGCCGGCGAGCACGTCGGAGCCGTAGCGGTCGTTCGGGAAGGGCGGGGGAGGCACCCGAGGACGGTACGGCGCCGTGCCCGGGCCACGACGCACCGACACGGGGCCGGTGACGGATCGCTCAGGCGCGGCCGAAGTCGTCGTCGTAGCGGCGGATGTCGTCCTCGCCGGTGTAGTCGCCGAGCTGCACCTCGACGATCACCAGCTCGTCCTCGCCGTCGTTGCCCAGCCGGTGGCGCGCTCCGACCGGCACGTCGAGCGAGCCGCCCCGGGGGATCACCCCGACCTGGCCGTCGACCTCGTAGGTTGCCGTGCCGGCGACGACGACCCAGTGCTCGGAGCGGTGCTCGTGGCTCTGCAGCGAGAGCCGCCGGCCGGGGGCGACGTGGAGGCGCTTGACCTTGTGGCCGGGCTCGACGTCGATGACGTGCCAGGAGCCCCAGGGCCGCTGCTCGGAGACGAGCGGGCCGGTGCGGGGGAGGTGGTCGGTGGAGGCGGACATGGTGGCTCCTCGGGAGTCGGGGTCAGGACACACGGGCGGGTTGGGGGGTGGGCTGCAGGTCGGGTGCGTCGGGCTCGGTCGCGTCGCGGGGGAAGACCCAGCGGGCGTAGGCCCAGAAGCGGAAGAGCGTGCCGAGGCCGAGGCCGATCACGTTGCTCGCGACGTTCTCCGCCAGCGGCGAGGTCAGCCCGAGCACGTAGTAGCCCAGGCCCAGGCAGGCCAGGCTGATCAGCAGCGCCACGCCGTTGACGACGAAGAAGAGCACGTACGCCGTGGCCGCGCCGCGCTGGGCCCGGCGGTGGCCGAAGGTCCAGGAGCGGTTGCCGGCGAAGGCCACCGAGGTGGCGAGCACCACCGAGATGGTCTTGGAGGTGAGCGGCCCGAGCTCGGCGACCTGGCGGAGCAGGTTGAAGACGCCGACGTCGACGACGAAGGCGAGCAGGCCGACGGTGCCGAAGCGCGCGACCAGCCGGGCGCCTGGCCCCAGCAGCAGGGTGAGGTCGAGGCGGCGGGTGCGGGCGTGGGGGGCGCTCATGGGGTGATCTCCGTGGCGTAGACGACGAGGTTGTCCTGGTAGCCGCCCGAGCTGCGGACGTAGGGGCCGTCGCAGGTCACCAGGCGCAGCTGGGCGTCGGGCGTCGGGCCGTAGACCGACGCGGTGGGGAAGTCGTCCTTGGGGACGACCTCGGAGCGGTCGACGGCGAAGACGGCGGTCCGGCCGTCGTCGCGCTCCACCTCGACGCGGTCGCCGGGCTCGAGCTCGTCGAGCCGGTCGAAGACCGCGGGTCCGGTGGGGGAGTCGACGTGACCGGCCACCACGGCCGGGCCGACGTCGCCGGGCACGGTGCCGTCGGCG
Organism: Marmoricola sp.; assembly: GCA_052040065.1. GTDB lineage: Bacteria > Actinomycetota > Actinomycetes > Propionibacteriales > Nocardioidaceae > Marmoricola. The sequence goes on along the minus strand of JBQGFI010000291.1, from coordinate 6,224 downwards.
AACCAGCCGGCTTGCTGCCACTCGGCCGGCGACCGGAGCCGTCCCGACCGATCGGTCGTGAGCTCCTCCAGGCGCGAGTCGACGCCGATCGACGGCATCCTCCCCGCGACGGGTGCGACCTGCGCTGCCTGCGTCTCGGCGCCGGCGCCGGCCAGCTCGCCGCGCCCGGGGACGACCAGGTCCTCCCCGGCAGGCGGGCTCGACGGGGTGGGCGGGCTCGAGGGGGTTGTCGACGACGGCGCGGAGGACGTGGCCGGGGCGGCCGCGCCGCTGGGGCGCTCGCCCCGGACGACGGACGCCGTCACGACGACGGCGAGGAGGACGACTCCCAGCAGCGTCGCGACCAGCACGTGGCGCCGGGTCACCGGACGTCCTCGAGGGGCGGGCAGCCGCCGAGGGCGGGGTCGGTGAGCAGCGCGGGGCCGAGCACGGCCCAGGCGTCGCCGTAGTAGGTCGGCGCCGCCTGCTGGTGCTCGGCGGCCTGCGCGAGCGCGGCCTCGGCGTCGTCGGACGCGCCGGTGGCGGCGAGGCCGGCGGCCTGGGCGACCGCCGTCAGCGGGCTGGTCGCCTCGGTGAGCGGGGACCCGCCGAGGTCGTAGACCGCGACGATCCTGCCCTCCGCGTTGGCGGCGTTGTCGCTGACGACCGCGGCGGCGTCGGCGGCCAGGCGCCGGTCGGAGGCGGTGCAGGACTCGGCGTGGCGGACCAGGGCCCGCGCGGCGTCGTAGCCGTACTCGACCTGCGTGCCGTCGGGACTGGGCTGCGGGTAGACCCGCCCCTGGTCGTCGATGCCGGCCCAGTTGGGCGGGAGCGCCGCGTCGGCGGTCACGGCCTCCACGGCGGCGCGAGAGCCCCGCTCGAGCTGCTGCCAGCGCGGGTCACCGGTCTCGTCGAAGAGCAGCTGGGTGGTCGCGGGCGCGACGTAGCTGGGGTTGAACCACGCGGGGGACCGGGTGGCCCACTCGCCCGCGACGAGCACGAGGTCGTCGCCGGACCGGATCGTCTGGTGCTCGAGGACCGCGTCCCCGAGCTCCCGCGCGTCGGCGGCGTACGACGGCTCCTCGAAGGTGTCGGACGCGAGCAGCAGCGCGCGCAGCACGTCGATCTCGGCGTCGGAGGCCGAGGCCGGGTCGACCACGGCGCCGTCGTCCCAGCGCCAGCTGAGCAGGCCGTCGTCGCGCATCAGCTGCGACCGCGTCCAGCGCCAGATCTCCTCGAAGCGCTCCTCGTCGTCGGCGACCAGGGCGATCAGCATGCCGTAGGCCTGGCCCTCGCTGACGGTGTCCCCGCCCTGGTCGCGGCGCACGACGCGTCCGTCGGCGTCGGCGTAGGTGTCGAGGAAGGCGGCCGCGTCGATCGCGGTGGTCCGCGGGGCGGCGGCCGCGCCGTCGGACGACGGCGCCGCAGGGGCGGGCGGGCCGTCCTGGCGCGTCACGACGACCGCGAGGACGGCCGCCACCAGCACGCTGAGCGCGAGGACGCCGACCCAGGCGACGCGCCGCGTCACAGGGACGCGCGGCGTCGGACCAGCGCGGAGCCGACCACCAGGGCGAGGGCGAGGGTGCCGCCGACGGCGAGCGGTGCGACGGGGACCGCCGGGCCGGCGGTGCCGCCTGCTCCGGTGTCCATGCCGCCGCGCGGCATCGCGCCACTCGGCGCGGTGGAGCTGCCGCTGTCCTGCACGGCACGCAGCTCCAGCCCACCGCCCGGGGTGTCGAGCGCGACGAGCGTGTAGACGCCGCCGGCCTCGACGGGCACCCGGCTGAGGGCGCGCTCGCTGCCGTCGGTGGTGGCCAGCTCGATCTGCCAGGTCTGGGCCGCGACGTCGGCGTAGCCGGTCGCCGCGCCGGTGCGCAGGTCGCGGGCGAGGGTCGGCCCGTCGACCACGGAGGCGTCGACCGGGGCGGTCTCGGTGGCCGCGGAGATCAGCCGCACCTTGGCCTGGCCCTCGGCCGGCGGGGTGAGGTCGTCCTGGAGCACGGTGGCGCGGACGTCGTCGCCGGTGCCGGTGGCGATCACGGTCGAGGCGCCTCCGTCGCTGACCTCGACGTTGCGCGAGAGCATCGCGTCGGCGTCGGGCTCACCTGCCTCGACGAGCGAGACGGTGTAGAGCCCCGTGGGCACCCGCTCGTAGGAGGAGAGGTCGCCGAACGACGCCTGCGTGAGCGTCGTGGTCTCGCCGCCCTCGAAGGGGGTCAGGCGCACGTCGGCCTTCGGGGTGCCGGGCGAGAGGTGCCCGACCCGGATCCAGCCGGTCTCGGCGGCGGCAGCCTGCGCGGGGGCGGCGCCGACGGCGATCCCGGTGAGCAGCAGCAGGACCAGGGCCGAGGCGAGCCGGGGCAGGTGTGAGCGGGTGGTGCGGTGCGAGCGGGTCATCGTGCACTCCTTCGGTGGGGCGGTGTGCGTGCGGGGCGGGTGCGCGGGTGCGGTCACGGGACCGGCACGGGCAGCAGGTCGGCGGGTGGGGCGACCGGGAAGCGGATCACGAGCTCGTCCCCCTCGACGGCGACGCCGTCGACGGCGAAGCTGCCGTCCAGGGCGCGGACCGTCTCGGTCAGCCGCTGCGCGCTCGCCGAGGTGACGGGCTCGCCGTCGACGGAGCCGAGCGACACGGTGCGTCGGGGCAGCTGGCCGTCCTCGCCGAAGACCGTGGGGAAGCCGGTCACCTCGAGCTCCCGGTCCGACGCGAGGTCGGCGAGCACCGAGACCACCCGGGAGTCGACCAGCCCGTCGCGCAGCTGCGCCTCGGCGTCCTCGCCCAGGTCCAGGGCGGGGTTGGCGAGCAGCTGCTGACCGGCAGCGCTGCGGGCGCGCTGGTCGCGGTCGGTGGCGGCGGCCAGCTCGTCGGCTCCGCGGGCGTCGACCCGGTAGACCTCGACCATGGTGTCGCCGGAGCCGAAGACCGCCGCTCTCTGACCGTTGTCGAGGGCCTGGTCGACCGTCGGCGCGGTGCCGGCCGAGCGCCGCAGCGCCTGGGTGACCAGGACGTAGTCGTAGTCCTGCCAGCCGTTGGGGGCCAGGGCGCTGACGTCGGAGTCGGTGTCGGCCTTGTAGTACCAGACCACGTCCTCGCGGGGCAGCCCGTCACGCACCAGGTCGACCCACACGGCGTCGTCGACCAGGATCCGCTGCGACGGGACCACGTTGTCGGCCACCCAGGCCTGCGCCTCGCGCATGGGGCGATCGAGGTCGGCGAGGAACTGACCGCGCAGCTGGGTCGCCCAGACGGGCACCGCGACCGCGCCGGCGGCCAGCGCGGCGACGACCACCAGGGCGGTCGACCAGCGACGTCCGCGGCGTACGACGAGGTCCGCGGCGGCCGCGACCACCAGCGCCGCGAGGGGCAGCAGCATGATCACGTACATCACGGGCAGGTAGCCGGGCTTGAAGACGACCGCGCCGAGGGCCAGGAACATGACCGCGACGGGGCGGAGCCGGCGCGAGGCCAGCAGGCCGAGGCCGCAGACCACCGCGGCCACGAGCAGCACCGGGTCCAGGGTGAGCCAGACCGACACGGCCCGGGCCGACTGCGTGCCGGCGTCGAGCACGCTGCCGCTGGCGTCGCGGTTGACCAGCTGGAAGAGCACGCCCTCCCACAGCGAGACCCGGTCCTCGCCCGGGAAGACCTCGCCCTTGACCAGCGCGAAGAGCGCGTAGGAGCCGAGGATCAGGATGAGCAGCGCGGCGGCGACCGAGAGCGTGTAGCGACGGGTGTCCTTGCCGGCGTTGCGCCACATCATCCAGACCAGGAAGGGCAGGGCGAGCAGGAAGGTCTCCTTGCTCAGCACGGCGACGCCGAAGCACGCGGCCGCGCCGGCGAAGCCGATCAGCTGGTGGCGCCGCGAGAGCGCCAGGACCATGGCCGCGAGCAGCCACGGGACGGCGACGTTGTCGAGGTAGACGGTGCGGGAGAACTGCACCGACAGCGGCGAGAGCGCGAAGAGCGCGACGGCGACGGCCGAGGCGGGGCGGCTCAGGTCGAGCCGGCGGGCGAGCAGCCACAGCAAGGCGGCGGCCACCACGTGGAAGAAGACCATCGCCTCGCGCCCGGCCATCACGGCGACGTCGTAGCGGTCGAAGGCGTCGGTCAGCCAGGTCCACCCGGCGATCTGGATCCAGCCGAGCGGCGGGTGGTCGTACCAGTAGGTGTAGTGCGTCAGCTCGCCCAGCCGCTCCACGGCGTAGGCCTGCGCGGTGTAGGTCCCCTCGTCGTCGATGCGCTGGGGGGAGCCGAGCATGCCCAGCCGGGTCACGACCGCCGTGAGCAGCAGCAGCGGCGCGAGGTAGGCCAGCGTGTGCGCGTGGCGTCGCACCGCGGCGCGGAGCCGCTGCGTGCGCCGGGGCGGGGAGGCGGGCGCACCGTGGTCGGTGCGGGCGTCCTCGGCCGTGTCGGGTGCGTGCAGCGTGGTCGTCATCGGGACACCCCGACCTTCTCGTGCTCGGGGGAGGGCAGCACGACGGCACCGGGGCCGTCGTGGTCGGGACGGCGCTGCTCGGGCAGGCGCTGCGGGTCGACGTGGGCGCCGGTGTGCTCGGTCTTCTCCCACGACGAGTCGCCCTTGGCCTCGCGCCAGGCGGCCCGGATCGCCGCGGCCGCCAGGAAGACCTGGTAGGGGAAGGTGCCGAGCACGAGCTTGACGTAGTCACGCAGCCGGACCTTCACGCCGTAGCTGCGGCCGAACTCGCCCAGCCCCGCCGCCTCGACCACGATGGTCACGAGGGTCGGGACGACCGGCAGGAAGGTCGCCATCGCGACGAGCACCGGCACCTGGGCGAAGAGCACGAGGCCGATGGACACCGGGATCATCAGGCCGGTGAAGGCCTGCAGGAAGGGCATGGCGAGCGTGTAGCGGGCCAGGGCGCGCTGGCGGCGCGTGGGCAGCTCGCGCCAGTAGCCCTTGCGGTAGACCTGCAGGAAGCCCTGGCTCCAGCGGGTGCGCTGCTTGAACAGCGACGTCAGCGAGCCGGGGGTCTCCTCGCGGGTGACGACCTCGGGGTCGTAGGCCACGGCGACGCGGGCGCCACGCGTGGACAGCCGCACGCCGAGCTCGCAGTCCTCGGCCAGGCAGTCGCCGTCCCAGCCGCCGGCCTCGCGCAGGAGGTCGGTGCGGACGAAGACGGTGTTGCCGCCCAGCGGGATGAAGCGGGCCTCGGCGTGGAAGTGCAGGCGCGAGCGGAACCAGAAGTAGTACTCCAGGCAGTTGCGCAGCGACCACCAGGAGGTGCGCACGTTCATCAGCTGCACGCCGCCCTGCACGAGGTCGGCCCCGGTCTCGGTGAAGCGGGAGTCGACCAGGCTCAGCAGCCGCGGGTGCACCTCGTCCTCGGCGTCGAAGACCCCCACGACGTCCTTGGTCACGTGCGCGAGCGCGGTGTTCATCGCGCGGGGCTTGTTCTTCGGCACGCTGTGGTCGATCACCACGCGCACCAGGCCCGGGTGGCGACGCTCGGCCGCGCGGGCCACGGCCTCGGTGCCGGGGTCGTCGTGGCCGATCAGGACCAGGATCTCGAAGTCGGGGTGGTCGGACTCGGCGAGCCGGTCGATGGTGTGGGCGAGCACCGCCTCCTCGTGGCGCGCGGGCACCATCAGCGAGAAGGAGCGTCGTGGCGCGCGCGGCGTCGTGGCGAAGCGGGTCGCGTCCAGGGAGGTGCTGCTGCGCCAGGCGTGCAACATCCACCACAGCGTCGTGAGCGCCACCACGGTGAGCACGAGCGAGACGGTCAGCAGGGCGACGGTGCCGAGCACCGCCCACCAGGACGTGTCGCCGGCGACGGGCTCGACCGCGGTGTCCGCGGGCGTCGTCGTCGGGGTGTCGGGCTGGTACGCCGGGGCGTCCCCCGGGGGCAGCAGCGGGTCGCCCGCGCCGTTGCTGCCGTCGTCGGCGGCGGCGGGCGCGACCGCGACGGGTGCCGCGGTCGCCGGCGACGCCGTCGTCGCCAGGACGACCCCGGGCACGAGCAGCGCCGCGGTCAGCAGCGCCGCGGCCAGCAGGCGCTGCGGCAGGGCGGGGGAGTGGGTGCGGGGGGCAGGGACGGACATGGGTCTCCTCGTCTCGTCCTCGTGGGACGACGGTGCTCGTGCGGCGATGGGCGCGGGATCTCGGCGGCCAGGGCGGACGACGCGGCGGGGACCGGGCCTGCGTCGTCGTGGTGGTGCGTTCGTGGTGGAACGGTGGTGCGGTGGTGCGGTGGTGCGGCGCCCGGGGGGTCAGCGTCGGGTCGCG
>JBQGFI010000290.1:0-2486 GCA_052040065.1 Marmoricola sp. | reverse complement strand
CTCGACCACCCGATCGGCCTGCGCGCCTTCCTCGACCACCTGAGACCGTCGGGTCCCTGAGGTGCGAGCGCAGCGAGCCTCGAAGGGCGCCGCGCGCACCCACGCGGACTCAGGCGACGCAGAAGACGTTGCCCTCGGGGTCGAGCATGACGACGTGGCCGAGGACGCTGCCGCAGTCGTCGGCGTACTGCTCCTCGCGGACGACGGTGGCGCCGCGGGCGGTGAGGGAGGTGACCTTGGCGCGGATCAGGTCGGCACGGGCGAGCCAGTCCCACGGGGGCTCGCCGGCGACGCGGAGGTCGAGGTGGAAGCGGCTCTTGGACGACGTGGGCTCGGGCACGCGGAGGAAGCCGATCGCGGGACCGACGCCGTCGGGATCGACGATCGAGGCGCCGTCGGGGTCGTCGTAGCCGGGCTCGGGCACGTAGCCGAGGGCCTCGCACCAGAAGGCGGCCAGGGCGTGGGGATCGGTGGCGTCGGCACCGACGGTCCAGTGGAGGGCCATCCCCGCACGCTAGGCGGCAGCTCCGACAGCAGGCTCAGTCCGCGGCGCGCACCGCGTCGAGCACGAGCTCGGCCACGGCCTGCTGTCCCTCGGCGAAGGGGTGGAAGGCCAGGGCCCGCCGCTGGTCGGAGACGATGCCGTTGACCCAGGGCTCCTCGGCACAGATGTCATGGCCCTCGGTGGCGGCCTGGACGTCGAGGAAGTCGACACCGGTCTCGTCGGCGGCCCGCTGCACCGCGTCGTTGAGTCGCTCGGCGAGCCGGACGACGGCGCGGTGGTCGGACTCCGCGAGGGGGATCGCGTCGCAGCGGCGCTCGGGGGCGACGATCTGCGGGTAGCCGACCGCGAGCACCTGCGCCTGCGGCGCGCGCCGCTGCACCAGGCGGAAGACCTCGGCGAGCCGGTCGGCGGTCTGGTCGATCGTGCCGGCGATCCGGTCGGCGGTGGCGGCGTCGAGCGCGGGTGGGCAGGTCTCGCCGGTCGGCTCGGTCTCGCCCGGCTGGGGCGCCACCGACCGGCAGCGGCTCACCAGCTGCTGGAAGACGCCACCGTCGTTGCCGCCGAGGCCGACGGTGACCAGGTCGGTGTCGGCGGTCAGCGCCCGCTCCTGCGGGGGTACCTCGCGCAGCTGGCGGTCGGTGACGTCGGTGGTGTCGGCGCCGGAGCAGCTGACGTCGACCAGCTCGGCGTCGAGCTGGCCGGCCACGAGCGCGGGGTAGTTGCCGTCGGAGCGGAAGCAGCCGTCGGCGACGTCGGTCAGCGGTACGCCGGGGGCGGCGGTGTAGGAGTCGCCGAGCGCGACGTAGCGCTGCAGCTCGGGGGCGACGGACGCGCCGGTGCTGTCGTCGGGACGGTCCGGGGCGGCGGTGGGCTCGTCGGCGGCGCAGCCGGTGAGCAGCACGAGCAGGGCGACGAGCACGGCCGCAGGGCGCGGGGAAGGGCGTACGGGCACGCACCTAGGATGACGCGCATGCCTGAGCGCCGTACCGAGCCCGTCGAAGTGATCAGCCGCGAGCAGGTGCGACACCTCGCCGACCTCGCCCGGATCGACCTCGACGACGCCGAGCTCGACCACCTCGCCCCGCAGCTCGCGGTGATCCTGGAGTCGGTCGCCTCGATCAGCGAGGTCGCCGCCGACGACGTCCCGCCCACCTCGCACCCCGTGCCGCTCACCAACGTCTTCCGCGAGGACGTGGTGCGGCCCGGGCTGACCCCCGAGCAGGCGCTCGCGGGAGCGCCCGCGGTCGAGGAGCAGAAGTTCGCCGTGCCGCGCATCCTGGGTGACGAGCAGTGAGCGCCGGGCTCACGCGCAGCACCGCCGCCGAGCTCGCCCGCGCGCTGGCGGCCGGTGAGACCACCAGCGTCGAGCTGACGCAGGCGCACCTCGACCGCATCGCGGCCACCGACGGCGAGGTGCACGCCTTCCTGCACGTCGACCCCGAGGGCGCGCTCGCCCAGGCGCGTGCCTCCGACGAGCGCCGCGCCCGCGGCGAGGCCGCCTCCGAGCTCGACGGCGTGCCGGTCGCGGTCAAGGACGTGCTGGCCACCGAGGGCCTCCCCACCACGTGCGGGTCGAGGATCCTCGAGGGCTGGGTGCCGCCGTACGACGCCACGGTGGTGCGCCGGCTCAAGGAGGCCGGGCTCCCGATCCTCGGCAAGACCAACATGGACGAGTTCGCGATGGGCTCCTCCACCGAGCACTCGGCCTACGGCCCCACCCGCAACCCCTGGGACCTCGAGCGCATCCCCGGCGGCTCGGGCGGTGGCTCGGCCGCCGCCGTCGCGGCGTACCAGGCGCCGCCCGCGCGGGGCACCGACACCGGGGGCGCGATCCGCCAGCCCGGAGCCGTCACCGGCACCGTCGGCGTGAAGCCCACCTACGGCGCCGTCTCGCGCTACGGCCTCGTGGCGCTCGCCAACTCCCTCGACCAGGTCGGCCCCGTCACCCGCACCGTGCTCGACGCCGCGCTGCTGCACGAGG
>JBQGFI010000289.1:0-2969 GCA_052040065.1 Marmoricola sp. | reverse complement strand
ACCCACCTGACGGGCTTCACGGTCGCCGGGCTCGTGGCGGCCGCCGTCGTCCCGGGAGCCGCGCTCCTCGCGCTCGACCCCGCGGCTCCGGCCGTCCCCGCGGCGTTCCTGCTCGCTTCGGGCGCAGGCTTCGTCGCGGTGGCGCAGCTGGCACCCGAGCCCTGGCGACGGGTGCGGGCCGTCCCGCTGGTCGCCGCCGGCTACTACCTCCTCACCGGGGTCTTCACGTGCTTCGCGATCCTCGACGACGAGCCCCTCCTGTGGCAGGGCGCTGCGGCGACGCTGCTGCTCGCGGTGACGATCGCCGTCACCTGGGCCTGGTCCCTCGCGGGCCGTCGCACCGCGGTCACCGCGCTCCTCGGCGTCGGCGCCGGGGCGGTCGTCTCGGCGCTGACCCTCGTGCTGCTGGCCGGGCACGCCGACGGCGCCGGTCGCGCCATCCTGGCCACCCTCGCCGTGGCCTCGGTCGTCGCCGTCGTCGCGGCCCGGAGGCGGTTCGAGCGCGTGAACGGCTGGCTGGCCGTCATGGCCACCGCTCACCTCACGGCCGCCCTCGCCGTCGCGGTCTCGACCGGCACGGCCTACGACGACTTCCCCCACCGCGGCACCGGCACCGTGGCGGCGCTCCTGCTCCTGCTCGCCGTGGGTGCGGCCGCGACCGCCGTCCGTACCCGCCTGCCGCTCGTCCGGGCCGGGTTCGCCGCGTACGCCGGGACTGCCGCCCTGGCGTCCGCCGCCGTCGCCACGACCGGCGCCACCGGCGCGGTCACCCCCGCCACGGTCGCGCTCACCACCGCCGTGGCCCTCGTCGCCGCCGCGGTCGCCGGCCTCCGGCTCACCGAGGCAGAGGAGCTCACGCTCGGGGTCGTCGCCGTCGCGGGGCTGGTCGGAGCCGCGGTCGCAGCGACCTCGCTGGACACGGCGGTCCCGCTGGCCGCGGTCCTGGCAGCCGGCGGCCTGGTCTCCCTGGCCTACGCGCTGCTCCCCGGCCGCGGCCTGGCGTCGGTCGCCGGGGTGCTCGGCTGCTCAGCGGCGACCTGGGTGCTGTCGGCCGACGCCGACGTCACGGTGGTGGAGGCCTACTCCCTGCCGCTCGCCGCGCTCGCGGCGCTCGTCGGCGCGGTCCGCCTCCTCCGCGAGCCCGGGGCGCCGTCGTGGGCGACCGCCGGCCCCGCCCTCAGCGCCGCCCTGCTGCCGTCCGCGCTGGCCACGGTCGACGACCCGGACCTCCTCCGGCCCCTGCTGGTGCTCGGGGTGGGCGCGGTCGTCGTGACGGTGGCGGTGCTGGTGCGCTGGCAGGCGCCACTGGTCATCGGCACGGTGACGTTGCTGGTCGTGGCCGCGTCCCAGCTGGCGCCGTACGCGATCGGCATGCCCCGCTACCTCAGCCTCGGCTCCGTCGGCCTGGCGCTGCTCCTGCTGGGCGCGCGCTACGAGCAGCGCCGCCGCGACGCCCGGCACACCGTCGACTGGGTGCTGGCGCTGCGGTGACGGGTCAGTCCCGGGCGGCGACCGGCTCCACCCGGTCCAGGCGACCGGCACGCCACAGGCCGTGGACCACGAGACCCGCGACCACCGCGCCGAGCACACCGAGTCCGAGGTCGCTGAGCGTGTCGGCGTAGGCGTAGCGCCGCTCCGAGGAGTCGGCGAGGAACGCGAAGTACTCCCCCACCTCCCAGACGATCGCGCCGGTGGCGCCGAGGGCCAGGCTGCGCTCGAGCACGCGCGGGAGCGGCGTCGTCCGCGGCAGGGTCAGCAGCACGAGCGCCGCGGCCAGGAGCCCCGTGTTCATGAAGTGCATCCAGTCGTCGAACCAGACGACCGTGTCGTAGAGGTCCATGCGGTTGCCGAGGATGTCGCTGAAGCAGGTGATCGTGACCATCAGGTCGGGCAGCCACGGGAAGGACACCCGCTCGCGCCACCACGCCCACCACATCAGCGGGATGCCGAAGGCCATCAGCGGGTAGACGACCGCCCGCGCGCCGGCACCCTTGTCGCGCAGGTGCGCCGAGTCCGGGAAGAGCAGGGCGAGCACCAGCAGCGCGACGAGGGCCGCCTTGGCCACCACGTTGACCACCCGTGCCGCCGACGGTGTCGGGTGCACGAGCACGGCGTCCGTCATGGTGCTCCTCCCGTCACGGCTCTGGGTCCGCGTCCCCCGCAGCCTCCCACGACCCATGCTGCCCGCCCGTCACCGCACCCGGCACGGCCCACGGTTGCCCGGGCCCGGGACCTTCGTCCCCCGTCACCGCGCCGGTGTCGGCTCTGGGATACTCGCGTGCAGACCGGGGCCGGTCGGGAGCGACGTGGCGCGACCGTCCCGACTCGCGGGCCCTTAGCTCAATTGGCAGAGCTCCGGACTTTTAATCCGTTGGTTGTGGGTTCGAGTCCCACAGGGCCTACTGACGCGGCGCCGCCAGGAACGGGCAGTTCGTACGCCGCGGCGCGGGCGCTCCGCGTCGATCTGTGTGAGGCGCGCCGAACTGCCCGTCGCTGGTGTCAGTCGGCGAGCAGCCGGTCCTCGTCCTCGGCCGACGTGACCTCGAGGCGCAAGCCCCAGACCGAGTCGTGGGGCACGCCGAGCCGGGTCATGATGATCTGGACCTGGGGCAGCACCCACGGCTGACGTTCCAGCAGCTCCCGCTGGGCCCGGGTGGTCGTCCGCAGCCACACCACCGGGTGGCCGTCGCGGTCGGGCAGCCCGTGGGCGCTCTCGACCCCGCTGCCCCCGAGCGAGGCGACCATCGGGAGCAGCGCCGCCTCCAGCTGCTTGTCGAACGCGTCCGGCGCCACGACCCCACGGTAGGCCGGACCACGTAACCCGTCGTCCCACGCCGCGTTGTCACGGCATGGCAGCCATGCACGAGCAGCGCCCCCTGAGCGGGGCCGAGCTGCTCGAGGAGTACCTCACCTGGCGCGAGGGGACCTTCGCGCTGGTCGAGGAGGGGACGGACTAGCTAACGCTGCTC
>JBQGFI010000288.1:0-8930 GCA_052040065.1 Marmoricola sp. | reverse complement strand
CCCGGGTGGTCGAGGAAGGCGCGCAGCGCCTGTCTCGAGACCCCCGCGCCGCCTCAGGAGGTCCAGGCGCGCCAGAGGCCGGCGTACTCGCCGCCGGGCCGGTCGACCAGCTCCTCGTGGCTGCCGAGCTCGACGATGCGGCCGTCGACGACGACGGCGATCCGGTCGGCGTCGTGGGCGGTGTGGAGGCGGTGGGCGATGGCGATCACGGTGCGGCCGCCGAGCAGCGCGTTCATCGAGCCCTCCAGCGTGCGGGCCGTGCGCGGGTCGATCAGCGAGGTCGCCTCGTCGAGCACCAGCGTGTGGGGGTCGGCGATGATCAGCCGGGCCAGCGCGATCTGCTGCGCCTGGGCGGGGGTCAGCGACTGCTGGCCCGAGCCGATGCGGGTGTCGAGGCCGCGGGGGAGCCGCTCGACCCAGTCGCGGGAGCCGACCGCGGCCAGTGCGTCCCAGACGGCCTCGTCGGGGGAGTCCTCGCGCGCCAGCACGATGTTGTCGCGCACCGAGCCGATGAAGACGTGGTGCTCCTGGGTGACCAGGGCGACCTCGGTGCGCAGCACCTCCAGCGGCAGGTCGACCAGCGCGACGCCGCCCACGGTGGCCGAGCCGGTGCGCGGCCGGTTGATGCCCGAGAGCAGCCGCCCCAGCGTCGACTTGCCCGAGCCGGAGGGCCCCACGATCGCGAGCCGCTCGCCGGTGGTCAGCTCGAGGTCGACGCCGTGCAGCACGTCGTGGCCCTCGCGGTAGGCGAAGCGCAGGTCGCGGCCCACCAGCCGCGGCCCGTCGGGGCGCACGTCGAGCGGCGCACGGTCGGGCGGCACCTCCGCGATGCCGAGCAGCCGCGCGGTCGAGGTGGCGCCGACCTGCAGCCGGTCGAGCTCCCCGATGAGCCGGTCGAGCGGACCGGCGAGCGCCTCGACGTACAGCACGGCGGTGGTGATCTGGCCGAGCGTGAGGTAGCCGTAGGCGTAGCCCCAGGCGCCCACGGCGAGGGTGACCACGCGGGGGGTGTTGAAGGCGACGTCGATGACGGCGAAGAGCAGGTTGCGCAGCGACATCGTGTAGCGCTCGGCCTGCGCGGAGACCTCGATGTCGTCGTCGCCCTGCCGCACCCGCCGGCCGGCGAGGCCGAGCGCCTCGACGGTGCGCGCCCCCTCGACGGTCTCGGTGAGGGTGGTGTTGATGCGCGAGTAGGTCGCGCCCTCGGTGATGTAGCCGCGGGGTGCGGCCCGCAGGTAGCGGCGGACCGCGACGTAGCTGGTGCTGATCACCAGCAGCGACGGCACCGCCAGCAGCACCGAGTTGAGCAGCATCGCCACGACCGAGAGCGCCACGGTGAGCAGCGAGATGATCGCCATGGGCAGGCCGAACTGCACCGCCCGGCTCATCGTGCCGACGTCGCGCGTCACCCGGGTCACGAGGTCGCCGGTGCTGGCGCCCTCGACCCGGCTCAGCGGCAGCCGCAGCACCGTGTGCACGACGTACTCGCGGGCGGAGGCCAGCAGGTCCTGCCCGAAGAGCGTCGAAGTGCGCTGGGCCAGGAAGGTGAAGAGCGCCTGCAGCACCACCACGCCCACGACGAGCAAGCCGATGCGCCCGGCGCCGGCGCCGTCGGACTCGACGGTGAGGTCGACCAGGTCGCCCAGCAGCCGCGGCACGACGAGCGCCGTCGCCGCGGCGAGCGCGTTGAGCGCGACCAGCGCCACGAAGGCGCGCCGGCGCTCGGCGATCAGCGTGCGGGCGAAGCGCAGCACCTCGCGGTCTCCCGCCACGGGCCAGCCCCGCGCCGGGTGGCGCGACGCCGCGTAGACCTCGTCGGCCTGCTCGCGGCGCAGCCGGTGGCGCCGGCGCCAGGCGGCGAGGCGCTCGCGCGCCGGGGCGTCGTACGGCACCCGCAGCCGGGGGTCGACGACGTCGTCGGGCTCCGGGTCGTCGCGCCAGGTGGCGGCGGAGGTGTCGAGCAGCGAGGTCGTCATCGCGAGACCTCCTCCTGCATCGTGCGGGTCACGACCGCGCGGTAGGCCGCGTCGTGCGCCAGCAGGTCGTCGTGGTGTCCGTCGGCGACCACGTGGTCGTCGTCGAGCAGCACCACGCGGTCGGCGTGGTGGAGCCACAGCGGCGAGACGGTGCACACCACCGTGGTGCGGCCGGCGCGGAGCCGGGTGACGCGCTCGGCGATGCGCGCCTCGGTGTGGGCGTCGACCGCCGAGGTGGGCTCCACGAGCACGAGCACGGGGGCCTCGACCGCCAGGGCGCGGGCGAGCACGACCCGCTGGCGCTGGCCCCCCGAGAGGCCGCGGCCGCGCTCCTCGAGCTCGCCCTGCCAGCCGCCGGGGAGCGCGTCGTACACGTCGGTGGCGTCGGCGGCCAGCAGCGCCTCCTCGGCCTGCCGCCGGGTGAGCCGCCGGTGGGGGTCGACCGCCTGCTGCAGCGTGCCGGCGAAGAGCTGGCTGCCGGTGTCGCTGACCAGGATCGTGGCCCGGACGTCGGCCATGGTGGCGGCGGCGAGGTCGACCTCGCCCAGCCGCACGCCCCAGGGGCCACGGGTGCGGGCGGCGTCGCGGGCGGCGATCTCGGCGCGGCGACGGGCCCGCTCGCTGCGGGCCCTTCGCGCGGCCCGTCCCTTGAGTCGCTGCTCGGGCTCCTCGCTGACGGGCTCGGTGTCGGCGGGCAGGTAGCGGCCGAGGCGGTCGGCGAGCCGCGCGGACTCCTCGGGCACGCCGCTGACGACCACGGTCAGCTGCCCGGACCGCAGCGTCAGGCCGGTCAGGTCGTCGGTGAGGCCGGCGGTGGCGTCGAGCCGGGCGGGGCTGGTGGGCTCCTGCCAGGGCGAGTCGGGCTCGAAGATGGCGATCGCCTTGCGCGCGCTGACGAGCGAGCGGGTGAGCTTCTGCGCGAACTCGAAGAAGGTCCGGATCGGGCCGATCAGGTAGAGGCCGTAGCCGAGGAAGGCGATCAGCTCGCCCACGGTCAGTCGTCCGGCGAGCAGCTCACGGGTGCCGAGCCAGAGCAGCAGCACCAGGAAGACACCGGAGAAGAGCACGCCGAGCGCCTCGATGACGGCCTGCCAGATACCGGCCGAGACGCCCGCGGCGCGGGAGCGCTGCGACTGCTGGGCGTAGTTGCGCCCGAAGGTGCGCTCGCCGCCGATGCCGCGCAGGATCCGCAGCCCGGCCACGATGTCGGTGGCCATCGAGGTGAGCTCGGAGTTGCGGGAGCGCTCCAGCTCCTGCCGGCGGTGCAGCGGCCGCAGGAAGGGCAGCGCGACGCCGACCAGCAGCGGGGCCGCGAGCAGCACCACGACACCCAGCCGGGGCGAGGTGGCCAGCACGATCGCCGCCACCGCGAGGAAGGAGAGCAGCTGCGAGCCCGCGCGCGCGATGATCTCGGTGAGCGCGCCGAACTCGTCGGAGTCGCTCGAGGCGACGCTGAGGATCTCGCCGGTCGGGGAGCGCCGCGGCAGCACGTGACCCATCTGCGCGGCCTTGCGCGTCACGTTCTTCGTCGTGCCGTAGAGGCTGATCAGCCAGCTGCGCACGACCAGGGTGTGCAGCAGGATCCCGAAGACGGCGCCGACGAGCGTGACCGCGAGGAGCACCCCGGCCCCCACCACGACGGCCGCCGGGTCCTGCCCGACGACGCCGGCGTCGATGGCCCGCCCGAAGATCCACGGGCCCACCACCAGGGGCAGCTGCCACAGCACCCCGAAGAGGGTCGCGACGACCACGACGCCACCCTGCTGCCGCAGCACCCACCACAGGAAGCGCACCGGGCTCCGGGTGTCGGGCGCCTTCGCCACCGGCTCCCCGTCGGGTGACCAGAAGGTCGAGACGAGGGGAGGGAAGTCACGCATGGCCCGACGAGCCTAGGTCCGAGACCCGACAACCGACGAACGGATTTCGCCAGCGCGGGCGCGACCTCCCGGTTCCCTGAGGTGCGAGCGCCAGCGAGCCTCGAAGGGCGGGGGCTCAGGAGGCTGATTCGCGCCTTTTGCCGGGATCTGCTGACAGCTCGTTTGGCGCGAGGCATCCTCGACGTCTTCGGGGGGAGACCGACATGAGCGACCTCGCCGTACCGGCGGACGGGACGACGGTGACGCGGTGGCGTCGCTACGGGCACGACCGGCTCTACGTCAGGGATGCCGCTGACGTCGACCTGGGCTACTGGGACCTCAAGAGCGACGAGGCGCACCCGGCCGACGAGTGCTGGCGCGAGGTCGTCACCCGTGCGGCGGCCCCGTGGCGAGGCGGCGACCTGCCGCCGGCTCCCGTCCCGCTCGCTCCCGAGCCGCCGCTCGCCCCCGAGCCGCCGCCTGCTCCCGAGCGCGCCTGGCTCGACCTCGCGACCAACCGACCCGGCGAGGCCGTCCGCGACATGGCGCAGTCGGCGTACGCCGCCGCCCCGGTGCGCTCGACCCTCGGTCGCCTGATCGGTGTCCGCACCGAGGAGACCTCGTGGCGGCTCGGGGCCAAGGGCGAGGAGAGGGTGGGCGCCCAGCTGGCCAAGCTCCAGCGGCGCGACGCCCGCTGGCGCTCGTTGCACGCGATCCCCGTCGGGACCCGCGGCTCCGACATCGACCACCTCGTGATCGGTCCGGGCGGCGTCTTCACCGTCAACGCCAAGCACCACCCCGGCAAGAAGATCTGGGTCGGCGGCAGCACCTTCCTGGTCGACGGCTTCCGGCAGCCCTACGTGCGCAACGCCCGCTTCGAGGCGGCGCGCGCCGCCGACCTGCTCTCCCGAGCGTGCGGACTCACCATCGCCGTGCACGGGCTCGTGGTCCCCGTCAACGCCGCCGAGGTCGTCGTCAAGAGCCAGCCCACCGGCGTCGACGTCGTGCCGCGGAGGCAGCTGCTCGGGTGGCTCCGGCGGCTCGGACCATCGCTGGACGACGACCAGGTGGCGGCGATCTACGAGGCGGCACGCCGCTCGACCACCTGGCGCTGAGCACTTTCCGCAGGTGACGCTCGGCGCGCTCTGTGGCTTCCCTCAGGTACGCCGGTCAGGATGGCGGCTCCCCGTCTGAGCTGCAGGAGGTCCCCGTGCCACGCACGAGCACCGGTCGCCTCGGCGTCGCCGTCACCACGGCCGCGCTGAGCGGTGCCGCCCTGCTCGGCACGTACGCCGTCGCCGTGCGCACCGCCGGCGGGCAGGCGTGGGACACCGCGCTGATGCTGCGCCTCGGCTCGCTGACGCAGTCGTCGCGGTGGGCCGAGCTTCCCTCCGAGGTCCTCGGCCTGGTCTCGCCCGCCTCGGTGCTGCTCGGCGGGGCCGCCGTGGTGCTGCTCGGTCTGGCGGTCGGCGGTCTGCGCGCCGCGACGGCCGGCGGACTCACCGTGCTCGGCACGGTGCTGGGCGCGCAGGTGCTCAAGGCGGTGCTGGTCCGGCCCGAGCTGGTCGACGGCGCCAGCGCCTACGGCTCCAACAGCCTGCCGAGCGGCCACACCGCGGCTGTCGCCGGTCTCGCGGCCGGGCTCGTCGTCGCGCTCGGGCTCCACGCCCGCGGCTGGGCCTGGCTGCTCGCGGCGGGCGTCACCGGCCTCGCGGGGCTCTCGACCGTGGCGCTGCAGTGGCACCGGCCGAGCGACGTCGTCGCCTCCACCCTGCTGGCGATCGGGGTCGCGGCGATCGCCTGGGTCGCCTCCGGCCTGGCACGGCCCGCGGTGCGCGGGCGGGCGCCGTACGCACGCGCGGCCTGAGGCTCCCGCGCGACGACGTACCCTGGCGGGCGGTCCACCCAGAGCAGGAGCAGCGCCCCCATGAGCACCCCCGACCGCCGTCCGCGGCGTACCTTCGCCGTCATCAGCCACCCCGACGCCGGCAAGTCGACGCTGACCGAGGCGCTCGCGCTGCACGCCCGCGCGATCCAGGAGGCGGGCGCCGTGCACGGCAAGTCCGGGCGCAAGGGCACCGTCTCCGACTGGATGGAGATGGAGCAGCAGCGCGGCATCTCGATCACCTCGGCGGCGCTGCAGTTCGAGTACGACGGCCACGTCATCAACCTCGTCGACACCCCCGGCCACAGCGACTTCTCCGAGGACACCTACCGGGTGCTCTCCGCCGTCGACTCCGCGGTGATGCTCGTCGACGCGGCGCGCGGCATGGAGCCGCAGACGCTGAAGCTCTTCAAGGTCTGCGCGCTGCGCGGCATCCCGGTCATCACCGTGATCAACAAGTGGGACCGCCCCGGCCTCGACCCGCTCGAGCTGATGGACCTCATCGAGCAGCAGATCGGCCTGCGCCCCACCCCGATCACCTGGCCGGTGGGGGAGTCGGGCGACTTCAAGGGCGTGCTCGACCGCACGACCGGCGACTTCGTGCAGTACACCCGCACCGCGGGCGGCGCCACGATCGCCCCGGAGCGGCGGATGGGCTCCGACGAGGCGCTCGAGGTCGAGGGCGACCTGTGGGCCGTCGCGGTCGACGGCCACGAGCTGCTCGCGGCCGACGGCGCCGACCACGACCAGGAGGCCTTCCTCGCCGGCCGCACGACGCCGGTCATGTTCGCCTCCGCGCTGCTCAACTTCGGCGTCGCCCAGCTGCTGGAGCGCCTGCTCGAGCTCGCCCCCGCCCCGCACGCGCTGGAGACCGTCGACGGCCCGCCGCGCGAGGTCGACGACGAGTTCAGCGCCTTCGTCTTCAAGGTCCAGTCGGGCATGAACGCCGCCCACCGCGACCGGCTCGCCTACGCCCGCGTCTGCTCGGGCACCTTCGAGCGCGGCATGGTCGTCACCCACGCGCCGAGCGGCAAGCCCTTCGCCACGAAGTACGCCCAGGCGGTCTTCGGCCGCGAGCTCTCCTCGGTCGAGACCGCCAGCCCCGGCGACATCATCGGCCTGGTCAACGCCAACGCGCTCCGCGTCGGCGACACGGTCTACGTCGGCGACCCGGTGACCTACCCGCCGATCGCCACCTTCGCCCCCGAGCACTTCGTCACCTGCACGGCCGCCGACATCAGCAAGGACAAGCAGTTCCGCAAGGGCGTCGAGCAGCTCGACCAGGAGGGCGTCGTCCAGGTGCTGCGCTCGGACCTGCGCGGCGACCGCAGTCCCGTGCTCGCCGCCGTCGGGCCGATGCAGTTCGAGGTGGTGCAGGCGCGCATGGAGGCGGAGTTCAACTGCCCCGTGCGGCTCTCCCCACTCGGCTTCGCCCTCGCGCGGCGTACCGACAAGGACGCGCTGGACGTGCTCAGCACCATCCGCGGCGTCGAGGTGCTCGAGCGCCGCGACGGGTCGCTGCTCGCGCTCTTCCCCGACCAGTGGCGCGCCACCAAGACCGAGCGCGACCACCCCGACATCACCCTCGAGGCGCTCGCCGCCGGCTGAGCTCGGCCTCAGCCCTTGCGGCGGCCCCACCACCACAGCAGCAGGAGCAGCGGTACGGCGATGACCGTGGTGACGGCCGTCTGCACCAGTCCCTGACCGGCACTGCCGCCCTGGACGACGACGGCGAAGCCGCTCGCCACGCCCACGGCGACCCCGGTGAAGACGGCGGTGCGGAGGTCGAGCGTCAGGTCCGCCGTCGCGACGGGCCGGCCCGCCTCCCGGGGCCACGACCACAGGTGGCCACCGACGAGCGCCGCTGCCAGGACCAGCGCCCAGACGATCGGCGCCACCCGCTCCAGGGTCGCGGCGACCAGCGCCACGCCGAGCAGGGCGACGACGAAGAACGTCAGGACCGACCGCGTACGCCGCAGCGGGGTCCCCTCGGGACCGAGGAGCGAGGTCACCGTCGGCTCAGCCCCTCGCGAGCCGGCGTACCTCGCGCGCCGACGGGTTCGTCAGCCACCGCTCGCCCACGCGCACCGTGGGCACGGTCTCGTCGCCGCCGTTGTGCTCGCGCACCAGCGCTCGGGCGGCGTCGTCCTCCCAGATGTTGCGCCACTCGGCCCGTACGCCGAGCACCCGCAGCGCCACGCGCAGCTTCAGGCAGAAGGGGCAGCCCGGCCGCCACAGCACCTCGGGCGTGGTCGTCGCACTCGGCATCCGCAGACCTCCTCGCGTGCGCGGTCCGCGTCGCTCGTCAGGCCGCACCTCCGACGCTACCGTCGGCGCGTGCTCCACCTGCTCGCCGTCGTGCTCCCGCTGGCGCTGGCCGCGGCGGTGAGCCCGGTGATGCTCACCGAGCAGGCGGTGATCCTGGCGGCGCCGGGTGGTCGCAGGCTCGCCTGGCGGTACGCCGCCGGCACTGCCGTGGTCCTGGCGGTACTTGTCGGTGTGCTGGTGACGGCCGGGCAGTCGTTCTCCCTCCCTCAGGCGCCGAGGCTCAACGACTCGCTCGACCTGGTGGTGGGCGGCGTCCTGCTGGTGCTCGCGCTGGTGCTGCGGCGCTGGCAACACCACCGACCAGCTCGCGAGAAGCCGTCGCAGACCCACATGTCGCCGTCCCGCGCTCTCGGCTTCGGTGCCTTCTCGATGGCCACCAACGTCACGTCGCTCGCGCTCGTCGTCCCGGCCGCCAAGGAGATCGCGTCGAGCGACCTCGCGACCGCCTGGTGCGTCGTCGCCGCGGTGCTGCTCGTCGGCGTCGTCTGCCTGCCCGCCTGGGGTCCGGTCGCGGCCACCGCGCTGGCTCCGGCGGTCGCCGAGCGGGTGCTCACCCGCCTGCACGACCTGATCGACCAGCACGGCCGGACCCTGGTCGTCCTCCTGGTCGCGGCCGCCGGCACCTTCCTGGTCGTCCGGGGGGTCGTGCGGCTCGTGACGGGCTGAGCCTCAAGCGCGGGGAGCGCGTCCCCAGCCATGCTCACGAGGGTTCGGTCCCACGCCCGTACGACGCCCCGGCGCACGCGCCGCGTGCTGCTGACCCGGGCCGAGCCCGTCGCGGGCACGAGGGCGTCGGCGACGAGTCCCGTCGCGAGGCCGTAGACCGTCTTGTGCAGCAGGTCGACGGCCAGCTCGGCGCGAGGCCACGTCTGGGGTGGCGCGCCG
>JBQGFI010000287.1:0-4241 GCA_052040065.1 Marmoricola sp. | reverse complement strand
GGCCGAGGCCCGCTTCGCCGCGGCCGGCATCAGCCGCGTCTCTACCGGCGGGTGCACCGACCGCACCGTGCGCACCTGCACGTCCTACGACCAGATCAACGACACCACCGTCGAGGGCCTGATCACCTTCAAGGGCGCCAGCGGCTGCGCGATCACCGTCACGGGCGGCACCGAGACCGGTCACGCCGACGGCCCCTACAGCCACTGGAACGGCTACAAGATCGACGTCCGGCCGACCACCTGCGTCAGCAACCACATCGAGTCGACCTACCGCTACGACCGCACCCGCTCCGACGGCGCCCGCGTCTACGTCGCCGCCTCCGGCAACGAGTACGCCCGGGAGGGCTCGCACTGGGACATCACGTACTTCAGCTGCGGCTGCTGAGGTCGTAGTCGAGGAAGAGGGTCCCCTCCGAGGAGGTGGCGCTGCGTACCAGCGTCCAGGGGGTGAGGTCCTGGCCGTCGAAGAGACGGCGTCCGGTGCCGGCCACGGTCGGCGCGACGGCCAGGGTGAGCCGGTCGACGAGCCTGGCGGCCAGCAGGGACTGCGCCAAGGTGATGCTGCCGTGGACACCGATGTCGCCGCCCTCGGTGGTCTTCAGACGGCGCACGTGCTCCTCGACCGGTCCCTCGACGTGGACCGTGCCCTCCCAGCTGCTCCTCGGCGAGCCCACCACGTGCTTCGGCACGCCGTTGACGAAATCGGCGAAGGGCTGCATGTCGGAGTCGGGCCAGATGTCGGCCCACTCGTCGTACATCACCCGACCGAGGAGGACGTCGGTCTGCGGGGCGATCACGCGAGCGAGGTTGGCGAACATCTCCTCGCCACCGTCGCGCCAGTAGTCCGACGGCTCCTCGGCGACACCGTCCAGGGAGAGCAGCTGGTAGAGGACGACGCGGCGTCCGGTGTCCGTGGTCATGAGGTGTGAGACCCGGCGGGGCCCGCGGACTCATCGGGTGCGCCCGCGCCCGCGCGGTCGGGGCTCGGGGCGTCGCCGGGCTCGACCGACAGGGTGCTCGACGGGTGCTACTGCACCGGCAGGTGACGCCCCCACCAGCGCAGGATCTCCTCGAAGCGCTGACGGCGGTGGCGCGGCCGGCCGGAGCGGGAGAGCTCGTGGCCCTCGCCCGGGAAGAGCAGCAGCTCGGTCTCCACGCCGCGCAGGCGCAGCGCCGCGAACCAGCGCTGTCCCTGCTCGACGGGGCAGCGCCAGTCGGCCTCGGAGTGGATCACCAGGGTCGGCGTGACCACCTTCGCCACGTGGGTCATCGGGCTCTGCTCGCGGATCGCCTCGGCGTCACCGCTGTACTGCCCGGGGAAGAACCAGCCGATGTCGGAGGACCCGACGAAGGAGGTGCCGTCGAGGTAGCCGCGCTCCACGATCGCGCCGACGAAGCGGTCGGTGCGGGTGGTGAGCGTGGCGGTCATGTAGCCGCCGTAGGAGCCGCCCATGACGCCGACGCGGTCGCGGTCGAGCGGCAGCGACGGCTCGGCGAGCACGCTGTCGAGGAAGGCGAGCACGTCGTCGGCGTCGACGCCGCCCATGGCGCCGCGGATCACGCGACCGTGGTCAGGCCCGTAGCCCTGGGAGCCGCGCGGGTTGCACATCACGACCGCGTAGCCGGCGCCGGCGTAGACCTGCGCCTCGTCGAAGACGGCGACGTCGTACTGCGAGAAGGGGCCCCCGTGGATGCAGAGCAGCACCGGGTGCGGGCCCTCGAAGCGACCCGGGTCGGGCAGCACCACCCAGCCGTGCACCTCGTGGCCGTCGCCGGAGCGGGCCAGGTGCGGCTCGAGCGGACGTGGCGACAGGCGCGAGGAGACCTCGGTGAGCCAACGCGGCTGCTGGACCTCGACGACCGCGAGGTCGGCGCGGCGCAGCGCCGTGGCCGCGGAGACCACGACGCGACCCGCGGCGGCGTCGTGGCCGGCGACGACGAGGTCGCCGGGCAGCAGCACCTCGGGCGCAGCGCCCTCCTCGGCGTCGGGGTCGACCGCGAGCAGGCGCACCGTGCCCCGGTGCACGTCGCGCACCAGCACCCGGCCGTCGTGCGCCACCCGGTCGGCGGGACCGCCGACGTCGAGGTCGTGGTCGTCGGCCGTCAGGGGGCGCAGCGACGCCGGACCGTCGCCCTCGAGGGCTGCGGTGGAGACCCAGAGCCGCCGGGGGCGGCCCACGAAGTCGAGGGCATCGGGGCCGAGCTCTGCACCAGCGACGACGACGCGACCGTCGGGCAGCCACCGGGCGGGTCCGAGGTCGAGCTCCGTCTCCCCCGTCACCGCCACGACGTCGCCGCCCGACGCCGGCACCACGTGCAGCCCGCCGCGCAGGTCGGTCTCACGGGTCGCGTGGCGCGCGGACCGGAAGAGCAGCGACCGCCCGTCGGGGCTCCAGGCCGGGTGCTGGTCGTCCTGGTCGCCGTCGGTCAGCTGGCGCGGCACCAGCGGCAGCGGCGGCAGGCCGTCGCCCGGGGCGGCGTCCGTGGGAGGCACCTCGGCGACGAAGAGGTGCTGGCGGCGGTCGCGGGTGTAGCCGAGGTCGTCGATGCGGTACTTCAGCTCGCGCACGAGGCGCGCGGGCTCCTCCCCCGGCTTGGGCTCGCGGCCGTCGTCGGCGGCGGTGCCGTAGCGGCCGGGCTCCGGCACGCGGGCGGCGTACGCCAGCCGGGTGCCGTCGGGGCTCCACGCCGGGGCGCCCGCCCCGAGCGGGTGGGCGTCGCGACCCGTCAGCGCGAGCGGCTCGCCGCCGTCGAGGGCCACGACGTGCAGCTGCGGCGGGGCGTCCTCCCCCGCCCGCAGGAAGGCCACCCGCCGACCGTCGGGGCTCACGGCGGGTGCGCTGTCGCGCGGGCCGTTGGTGAGGCGCCGGGCGCCGGACCCGTCGGTGGCCACCGCCCACAGCGCGCCGACGTAGGCGTCGGTCGCGAGGTCGGGCCGCGTCACCGCCACGACGGCCACCGCGCCGTCCGGGGTCAGGCTGGGGCGGCCACAGGCCGAGAGCAGGTCGAGGTCGTCAGGACGCACCGGTCCAACCTAGGCATGCCGGCCGCGGCGTTCCTACTCGGGACTGGTGACGAACTCACGGGTCTTGGCGATCGCGAAGCCCTTCACCTGCGCCAGGCTGGGCTTGGGCGGCACGGCCACCTCGTCGGGGTTGGTCAGCACGTCGACCAGGGCGGGGCCGTCGTGCGCCAGCGCCTCGCGCACGGCCTCGTCGACGTCGCCCGGCGACTCGACCCGCACGCCGTGCATGCCGATGGCGCGGGCGACCGCGGCGAAGTCGGGGTTGTGCAGCTCCGTCCCGGACTCCGGCAGCCCCACCTGCTCCATCTCGAGCTTGACCATGCCGAGGCGGCCGTTGTCGAAGACCACGATCTTGACCGGCAGGTCCTGCGAGACCACGGTGATGAGGTCGCCGAGCAGCATGCTCAGCCCGCCGTCACCGCACAGTGCCACCACCTGCCGGTCGCGGTCGAGCGCGGCGGCGCCGAGGGCCTGTGGCATGGCGTTGGCCATCGAGCCGAGGTTGTAGGAGCCGAGGTGGCGGCGCCCACCGGTCATGCGCACGAAGCGCGAGAGCCAGACCACGGCCATGCCGGTGTCGACGGTGAAGACGGCGTCCTGCGCGGCGTGGCGCTCGAGCGCGGCCGCCACCACCTCGGGCCGCACCCGCGCGTCGGGGTTGTCGACCTTGCGGCGCAGCAGCCCGCGGGCCTTGCGGTCGTACGCCGGGTCGGCCAGGTGCGACTGCAGCTCGCGCCACCCGTCGTAGACCTTGCGCGCGGCCCCGAGGTGGGTCTTGCTCTCGTGCTGGCGCAGGAGCGGCAGCAGTGCCTGCAGCGTGGCGCGGGTGTCGCCGACCAGCGGGTGGTCGACCGGCGTACGCCGCCCCACGTGCGAGCCGCGCACGTCGAGCTGCACCACCGTCTTCCCCTCGGGCAGGAAGCTGCGGTAGGGGAAGTCGGTGCCGAGCAGCACCAGCACGTCGCAGGTCGCGAAGGCCTCCGCGGTGGCCGGGTTGCCGATCAGGCCCGACTGGCCGATCTCGTAGGGGTTGTCCTCGTCGAAGTCGTCCTTGGCCTTGAGGCTCAGCACCATCGGCGCGTACAGGCGCTCCGCCAGCGCCATCACCTCGGGCCGGGCGTGGCGGGCGCCGTGGCCGACGAGCAGCGTCACGCGCTTGGCCGCGTCGAGCACGCCGGCCACAGCGGCCACGTCGCGCGGGTCGGCCGCGACCGGC
>JBQGFI010000286.1:0-1995 GCA_052040065.1 Marmoricola sp. | reverse complement strand
GGCCGTGACCGTGGCGGTGTTGCGCTGCGCGGCCCGGGGCGCGGCGAGGGCGCGCGGCAGCGACATGCCGAGGTCGAGCCGGTTGACCAGGACCTGCAGCACCGTGGTGATGATCGTCGAGCCGCCGGGCGAGCCCAGCGCGAGGAAGGGCTTGCCGTCGCGGAGCACCAGCGTGGGCGACATCGACGAGCGCGGGCGCTTGCCGGGCTGGATCCGGTTGGGGTCGGCGGGGTCGTACTCGGTGGAGAAGTCGGTCAGCTCGTTGTTGAGCAGGAAACCGCGACCCGGCACCGTGATGCCGGAGCCGCCCGTCTGCTCGATGGTGAGGGTGTACTCGACCACGTTGCCCCAGCGGTCGGCGACGGTGAGGTTGGTGGTGTCGACGTTCTCGGTGTCGGACGTCGGCCCGGCCTCGCGCTCCGCGGGGGTGGCGCAGTCGCCGTCGAAGGCGTCGACGTCACCGGGCTCGAGCGGCTTGGTCAGCGCCCGGGCGGGGTCGATCTCGCAGGCGCGCTCCGCCGCGAAGCGGTCGGAGAGCAGCCGGCGCAGCGGCACGCCGACGTACGCCGGGTCGCCGACGTACTCGCCGCGGTCGGCGAAGGCGAGCGCGCTGGCCTCGAGGTAGTGGTGCAGCGCCTGCGTGCGCGAGAGGTCGCCGACCTCGAAGCGCTCCAGGATGTTGAGGGCCTCCCCGACCGTCGAGCCGCCGCTGGAGGAGGGCGCCATGCCGTGGACGGTGAAGTCGCGGTACGTCACCCGGGTGGGCTTGCGCAGCGCCACGGAGTAGTCGGCGAGGTCGCGGGTGGTGAGGTAGCCCGGGGGGACGGGCAGCGTGGGGTCGGCGACGGTCGGCGGACGCTGCACGGTGCGGGCGATCTCGCGGGCGAGCGGGCCGCGGTAGAAGGCCTGGGGGCCCTTGCGGGCGATCAGCCGGTAGGTGGCGGCGAGGTCGCGGTTGCGGAAGACCGAGCCGACCCGGGGCAGCCTGCCGCCGGGCAGGTACTGCTTGGTGGTGGCGGGGAACTGCCGGAAGCGCTCCTCGTTGTCGGCCGTCTGCTGCCGGAAGGTCTCGTCGACCACGAAGCCGCGGCGGGCGAGCTGGGTGGCGGCGGCCAGGTTGCGCGCCAGGCTGCGCTTGCCCCAGCGCCGGGTCGCGGCGTCCCACGTGGCCAGGGTGCCGGGGGTGCCCACCGAGACGCCGCTGGTCACCAGGTCGGGCGTGAAGGGATAGGTCTCGCCCGTCTCGGGGTCGACGAAGGCGTCGGTCGGCATCCGCTTGGGGGCGGTCTCACGCCCGTCGAGGCTGAGCACCCGGCGCGTCTTCGCGTCGTAGTAGAGGAAGTAGCCGCCCCCGCCCAGGCCGGCGCTGTAGGGCTCGGTGACGCCGAGCGCGGCCGCCGTCGCGACGGCGGCGTCGACGGCGTTGCCGCCGTTGCGCAGCACCCGCAGGCCGATGCGGGAGGCCTCGGGGTCGACCGAGGTGACCGCACCGCCGTAGCCGACGCTGGTGGGCGTCTTGGTCTGGTAGCGGTCTGCGACGCCGGGGCCGCTGCGGGCGTCGTCGGGGGCGGCGCTGCCGGGCGCGACGGCGACGGTGGTGAGACCGGTGGCGCTCGCGGCGACCGCCGCGGTGAGCAGCGCCAGGCGACGGCGTACGGCGTGCATGGGACCTCCCGAGATCGGCACAGGTCGCCAGTCAAGCCCTCTCCACCGACAGCCGCAACGGTTTCCTCGTGACCGACCCGGGTACGCGCCGGAGCATGAGCGAGACCAAGCCCGGCCCCGCGTCACCGCAGGAGGAGGGCGCCGACGCGCCCACGCCCCCCGGTGGCCCGCAGCGCCAGGACGCGAGCGGGGGCGTCGCCGCGGGCCACACCGGCGCCGGCGCCACGGCCGCCGACTCCGTCGAGGACCAGCACGGCGGGACCATCGACCTCGAGGACGAGCAGCCCGATCCCGACACCGGCTCGGAGGAGACCGAGGAGCAGCGCGAGA
>JBQGFI010000285.1:0-2494 GCA_052040065.1 Marmoricola sp. | reverse complement strand
TCGTCGGGGCGATGGCGCCGGGCAGGGACCTCGTGTCCGTGGAGGGCCACGAGGTGAGGTCGACGCAGGACTATCTCCGGGCCTGCGTCGACCTCGCCCACGCCGTCGGCGCGGCCGCGGTCTGCGGACCCTTCTACGCCGCCACCGGCCGCGTGTGGCGGATGACGCCGGCCGAGCGGGAGGCGGCGTACGCCGAGCTGCGCGAGCACCTGCTGCCCGTGCTCGAGCACGCCGCCCAGGCCGGGGTGGCGATCGGCATCGAGCCGCTCAACCGCTACGAGACCTCGCTGCTCAACACCGTCGACCAGACCCTCGAGGCACTCGGCCCGCTGCTCGGCGAGCACCCCGTGGGCCTCGCGCTCGACACCTACCACCTCGGCATCGAGGAGCGCTCCAGCAGCGACGCCGTACGCCGCGCGGCCGGGCACGTCGTGCACGTGCAGGTCTGCGGCAACGACCGCGGCGCCCCCGGCGGCGACCAGACCGACTGGCCCGCGCTGCTCGCGGCGCTCGACGACACGGCGTACGACGGGCCGCTGGTCATCGAGAGCTTCACCGCCGACAACGCCTCGATCGCGACGGCCGCCTCCATCTGGCGCCCGCTCGCCCCCACCCAGGACGACCTGGCCCGCGACGGGCTGGCCTTCCTGCGAACCCTCACCGGAGGTCACGCATGAGCACCGCACCCCTGGGCGTCGCCGTCATCGGCCACTCCTTCATGGGCAGGGCCCACTCCCACGCCTGGCGCAACGTCGGGGCCTTCTTCCCCGACGTGCCCGCGGTGCGTCAGGCGGTGCTCGTCGGTCGCGACGCCGCCCGCGTGGCCGCCGACGCCGCGGCGTACGGCTGGGAGTCGAGCGCCACCGACTGGCGCGAGGTGCTGACCCGCGACGACGTCGACCTCGTCGACGTCTGCCTGCCGGGCCACCTGCACGCCGAGGTCACCGAGGCGGCGCTGGCGGCCGGCAAGCACGTCCTGTGCGAGAAGCCGCTGGCCAACGACCTCGCCGAGGCCGAGTCGATGGTGCGCTCCGCCCGGCTCGCCCGGGCCGCCGGCGTCCGCTCGACCGTGGGCTTCAACTACCGGCGCGTGCCCGCGCTCGCCCTGGCCCGCGAGCTGGTGGCCGCGGGCCGGATCGGCGCGGTGCGCGAGGTGCGGCTGGCCTACCTGCAGGACTGGCTCACCGACGCCGGCGCCCCCATGACCTGGCGGCTGCGTCGGGAGACGGCCGGCTCCGGTGCGCTCGGCGACCTCGCCTCTCACGCCGTCGACCAGCTGCGCTTCCTCACCGGGCACGAGGTGACCTCGGTGAGCGCCACCACGCGCACCTTCGTCGGCCGGCGGCCGGGACCGGACGGACCCGAGGAGGTCACGGTCGACGACGCCGCGTGGGCCACCCTGGAGACCGACGGCGGCGCGGTGAGCTCGCTGGAGGTCTCGCGGGTGGCGGCCGGTCGCAAGAACTCCCTGACCATCGAGGTCTACGGCGAGCACGGCTCGCTCGGCTTCGACCTCGAGCGGCTCAACGAGCTGCGCGTGCACGACCGCGACACCCACGGCGGCACCAGCACCGTGCTGGTCACCGACCCCGGCCACCCCTACGTCGACGCGTGGTGGCCCCCGGGCCACGTGCTCGGCTGGGAGCACACCTTCGTGCACCAGGCCGCCGACCTGCTGCGCTCCCTCGGTGACGGCACCGACCCGACGCCGTCCTTCGAGGACGGGCTCGCGGTGCAGCGGGTGCTCAGCGCCGTCGAGCAGAGCGCCGCCGACGGACGGCGCGTCGTCCTCTCCCCCGCCGCGGCCGCGGCGGTCTGACCCCAGGAGCAGCCATGACCCGACGCTTCACCCTCTTCACCGGCCAGTGGGCCGACCTGCCGCTCGAGGAGGTCGCCCGGCTGGCGGCCGGCTGGGGCTACGACGGCCTCGAGATCGCCGTGTCCGGGGAGCACCTCGACGCCTCCCGCTGGGACGACGAGGACTACGTCGCCGAGCGCCTCGGAATCCTCGAGCGCCACGGCCTCGGGCTCTGGGCGATCTCCAACCACCTCAAGGGCCAGGCGGTCTGCGACGACCCCATCGACGCGCGCCACCGCGACCTGGTCGGCTCGCGGGTGTGGGGCGACGGCGACCCCGAGGGCGTGCGGCAGCGCGCCGCGCAGGTCGTCAAGGACACGGCCCGGCTCGCCCGCGCGCTCGGCGTCGACACGGTCGTCGGCTTCACCGGCTCCTCGATCTGGCCCTACGTCGCGATGTTCCCGCCGGTGCCGGCCGCCACCGTCGAGGCCGGCTACCAGGACTTCGCCGACCGCTGGAACCCGATCCTCGACGTGTTCGACGAGTGCGGCGTCCGGTTCGCCCACGAGGTCCACCCGTCCGAGATCGCCTACGACTACTACTCGACGGTGGAGACCCTGAAGGCGATCGGGCACCGGCCGGCGTTCGGGCTCAACTGGGACCCGTCGCACATGGTCTGGCAGAACATCGATCCGG
>JBQGFI010000284.1:0-3672 GCA_052040065.1 Marmoricola sp. | reverse complement strand
TCGGGGCAGGCATGCTGCTGCTGGGTCCGCTCGCCTGGGGCGTGGTGCGCCGGCGTCACGGCCTCGCGGCGTTCGACGACGACGCCACCGCGTGGAAGGTGCCACCGAACGCCCGTTGACCCAGTGAACATTCGTGCCGCTCGCGAGGTTTGTCCGACCTGCCGAGGGGGCAGACATGGGGGTGGCACGTGGTTGCCGAGGTCCACGTGTGGCCGGTGCGCGTCGTGGAAGGGCGCACCCGGACCAGGGCAACGACGAACCACCGGGAACGTCACCCGGCGTGCCGCCGAGGACTAGACCGGAGGGGCCCGCGAAGGCCTCGTGGGGAGACTCCTGTCGGCGGCTCTCCTATGGTGAACGCGCCTAGGGGGGCCGACCGTGACGGCGACGTCATGGTGGCAGATCGATCACACGGGGGAACGCATGACGACGCAGCTGGTCACCAGCACGACGAGTCAGTCAGCACGTGCCCGTGCGGGTCTGCACTACGTGCCCGTCGTGGCCCTCGGCGTCGACCTGCTGCTGGTCACCACGAGCGTGATCCTCGCGATCCTCGGCCGAGAGGCCTTTCCCAGCGCCCCGCTCGAGGTGGGCGACCGCCTCAGCGTCTTCGGGCCCCTGATGATCCTGGGCTGGGTGGCGGTCATCCACGGGCTCGGCGGCTACCGGTCGACGATCTTCGGCGCCGGCACCGACGAGTACAAGCGCGTGATCAACGCCTCGCTGCTCACCTTCAGCGCCGTCGGCATCGCCTCCTACCTCACCCAGTTCCCGCTCCCCCGCGGCTTCTTCCTGCTGGCCGCCCTCCTCGGCGTCCCGCTGCTGGTGCTGGGCCGGCTGATGCTGCGCCGCAGCCTGCAGCGCGCCCGGCGCGCGGGGGCGCTGCAGCACCGGGTGCTCATCGCCGGCACCGCGGGCCACGTCGACGAGATCGCCTCGGTGCTCAAGCGCGAGGCATGGCTGGGCTACCAGGTGGTCGGTGCGGTGACCCCGCGTGAGTCGGGTCGCAGCACCACGGCGTCCGGGATCCCGCTGCTCGGCTCCTCCGACGCGCTCGCGATGACCGCGGTCGACGTCGACGCCGACGTCGTCTTCCTCGCCGGTGGTGCCTTCGACACCGCCGCCGACCTGCGGCGGCTGTCGTGGGACCTCGAGCACGAGGACATCCAGGTCGTGATCGCCCCCAGCGTGACCGACGTCTCGGCCGAGCGCGTGAGCATCCGGCCGGTCGGCGGCATGCCGCTCATCCACCTGGAGAAGCCCCGGGCCCGCGAGGCCGGACGGCGCGCCAAGCGCACCTTCGACGTGCTGGGCTCCGCGGCGCTGCTGCTCGCCTTCGCCCCCGTCTTCGCGTTCGCCGCGCTGTCGATCTGGCGTCACGACCGCGGCCCGGTGCTCTTCCGGCAGGCCCGCGTCGGCCGCGACGGCCGCGTCTTCCACGTGCTGAAGTTCCGCACCATGGTGATGGACGCCGAGGAGCGGCTGGCCCAGCTCAAGGCGGAGAGCGGCTTCGACGGGGTGCTCTTCAAGATGGACCAGGATCCCCGCGTCACGCGGCCAGGGCGCTGGCTGCGCCGCTTCTCCATCGACGAGCTGCCCCAGCTGATCAACGTGCTGCGCGGCGACATGAGCCTGGTCGGTCCCCGGCCCCCGCTCGACCACGAGGTCGCCCAGTACGACGCCGACATGGTGCAGCGGCTGCGCGTCCGACCCGGCATGACCGGCCTGTGGCAGGTCTCGGGCCGCTCCGACCTCTCCTGGTCCGAGGCGATCCGGCTCGACCTCTACTACTGCGACAACTGGTCGATGATCCAGGACCTCACGATCCTGTTCCGCACCTTCCGCGCGGTCGTCGGCTCGCACGGCGCCTACTGAGCCCGCGGGGCGCGCGATGCCTCGGGATCAGCGGCGGCCCAGGGCACGGTAGGACCACCCGGCGGCCCGCCACGTGCCGGCGTCGAGGCAGTTGCGCCCGTCCAGCACCCGTCTCTCCTTCACGAGGCCGCCCACGTGCCCCGGGTCGAGCCCGACGTACTGCGGCCACTCGGTGAGCACCAGCACCAGCTCGGCGCCCTGGAGCGCCACCTCGACGTCGTCGGCGAAGGAGAGGTCCGGCCACTTCCGCTGGGCGTTGGCGACGGCCTGCGGGTCGGCGACCACCACGTCGGCACCCTGCAGCCCCAGCTGCGCCGCCACACTGAGCGCCGGCGAGACGCGCACGTCGTCGCTGTCGGGCTTGAACGCGGCCCCGAGCACGGCGATGCGACGCCCCTGGATCGAGCCGCCGAGCTCCTCGCGCGCCAGGTCGACCATCCGGACGCGTCGCCGCATGTTGATGGCGTCGACCTCGCGCAGGAACGACAGCGCCTGGTCGACACCGAGCTCACCGGCGCGCGCCAGGGAGGCGCGGATGTCCTTGGGCCGGCAGCCACCGCCGAAGCCCAGGCCCGCATTGAGGAAGTGGCGACCGATGCGGGCGTCGAGGCCGATGGCGTCGGCGAGGAACGTCACGTCGCCGCCGGCGGCCTCGCAGAGCTCGGCCATGGCGTTGATGAAGGAGATCTTGGTCGCGAGGAAGGAGTTGGCGGCGACCTTGACGAGCTGGGCCGTGGCGAGGTCGCCGACCAGCCGCGGCGAGCCCTCGCCGATCGCGGACGCGTAGACCTCGTCGAGCACCGCGACGGCACGCTCGCCCGCGGACCCGTCGGCGACGCCGTAGACGATCCGGTCGGGGTGGAGCGTGTCGTCGACCGCCTTGCCCTCGCGCAGGAACTCGGGGTTCCAGACCAGCGTCGCCTCGGGCTCGGCCTCGAGCACCCGGGCCAGGAGTCGCTCCGCGGTGCCCACGGGCACGGTCGACTTGCCCACCACCACGTCGCCGGGCTCGAGCACGGGCAGCAGCGCCTCGACCGCAGCGTCCACGTGGCTGAGGTCGGCGGCCATCTCCCCCTTGCGCTGCGGGGTCCCGACGCACACGAAGTGCACGGTCGCGCCGGCCGCGGCGCTCACGTCGGTGGTGAAGCCCAGCCGACCACTGCGTCCGGCGGAGGTGAGGATCTCGGGCAGTCCCGGCTCGAAGAAGGGCGCCTCACCGCGGCGCAACGACTCGACCTGCGCCTCGACGACGTCGACGCCCACGACCTCGTGCCCCAGCTCCGCCATGCAGGCGGCGTGCACGGCGCCCAGGTACCCACATCCGATCACCGACAGCCTCACGCCATCAGGCTCGCGGGGCCGGCGGTCCGGGGGCCGTACGGCGGACGAGGACCAGGTGAACAGCGGTGGAGCGCGGGCACCGTCCACGAGGGGCTCACCGGCAAGCGGGGGGCGGGGACCTCGGTAGCATGTGCGAGCCCGTCACCGAGGGAAGGCAGCGGCACCAGATGACCGTCACGCACGCCGACTACCGGCTCAGCCAGCTCGACCAGCTGGAGGCCGAGTCGATCCACATCTTCCGCGAGGTCGCGGCGGAGTTCGAGAAGCCGGTGCTGATGTTCTCCGGCGGCAAGGACTCCATCGTCATGATGCGTTTGGCGGAGAAGGCCTTCTACCCGGCCAAGATCCCCTTCCCGGTGCTGCAGGTCGACACCGGCTACGACTTCCCCGAGGTGCTGGCCACGCGCGACAACTGGGTGCAGCGGCTCGGCACCCGCCTGATCGTGGCCAGCGTGG
>JBQGFI010000283.1:0-2028 GCA_052040065.1 Marmoricola sp. | reverse complement strand
GCCGTCCGCCGACGTGCGGAGGGTCGCGTCGCACACGACGCCGTCGTCGACCTCGACGCCGCTGCCGGCCAGCCAGTCCGTCGCCGGCTCGGCGCCGATGCCGACGACCAGCAGGTCCGCGGGCAGCCGGCTGCCGTCGTCGAGCCGCACGCCGGTGAGCGTGGCGCCGCGCTGCTCCAGCGCCCGCACCGCGGTGCCGACGCGCAGGTCGATGCCGGCCGAGCGGACCAGCTCCAGCAGCAGCTCGGCGCCGACCGGTCCGGCGACGCGGGAGAGGGGGCGCTCGGAGAGCTCGACCACGGTCACGGGGGCCCCGCGGTCGCGCACGGCCGTGGCGACCTCGAGTCCGACGAGCCCGGCGCCGACGACCACCGTGCGGGCACCGGCGTCCAGCGCCCGGCGGAGCGCGAGCGCGTCGTCCCGGGTGCGGAGCGTGTGGACGCCGCGCGGGCGCGACCGGGCGCACGCCAGCGTCCTCGGGGTGGCGCCCGTGGCGACCACGAGGGCGTCGTAGCGCAGCGGCGTGCCGTCGACGACCACCTCCTGGGCTGCGGTGTCGAGGGCGGTCGCGGCCGCGCCGAGCCGCAGCGTGACGCCCAGCTCCGCGAGCTGCGCCTGCGTGCGGCACGGCGCCACGTCGGCGGGGCCGCCGGGGGCGAGCAGCTGCTTCGAGAGCGGCGGCCGGTCGTAGGGGAGGTGCGCCTCGGCCCCGACGAGCGTCACCGGACCCTCGTGCCCCGCCGCTCGTGCCGCCTCCGCGGCGCGGAGCCCCGCCAGCGAGGCGCCGACGACCACCAGGTGCGGCATCAGCCCTCGATCGTCAGCGCCGAGTTGGGACAGGCCTCGCAGGCGGCCGCGACTTCGGCGCGCCGGGCCGCGTCGGGCTCGGGATCGAGCACCAGCAGCAGCCCGGCATCATCGAGCTCGAAGACGTCGGGGGCCAGCGACTCGCACATGCCGATGGAGGTGCAGGCGGACTCGTCGAGCAGGATCCTCATGCCGCCCACCCTTTGACAAGTCCCTCCCAGATGTAAAGCCAGGGTGACCGGCGTCACGGCGCGTCCGCCGCTGGCGCGGGGGAGGCCGGTGCCGAGCGGCTGATATACGCTGAACCTTCTGCATGGGCCAACGTCGTCCCAGCACCAGCATGCTCAGAGCACCACGCGAGTAACACGTTGGGAGGACGCACGTGCAGGCATTCCCGCCAGCCCAGGGTCTGTACGACGGTCTCCACGAGCACGACGCCTGTGGCGTCGCCTTCGTGGCCACCATGACCGGGGAGCCGAGCCACGCGATCGTCGCGCAGGCCCTCACCGCGCTCCGCAACCTCGAGCACCGCGGTGCCGCGGGCGCGGAGCCCAACTCCGGTGACGGCGCCGGCATCCTGATGCAGGTCCCCGACCGGTTCTTCCGCGAGGTCGTCGACTTCGACCTGCCCGCGCGTCACGGCTACGCCGTCGGCACGGCGTTCGTGCCCGGCGACGACGAGCAGGTCGCCAAGACCCGCCGGCGGATCGAGGAGATCGCGGCGGAGGAGGGCCTGGCGGGGCTCGGCTGGCGCGAGGTGCCGACCGACCCCTCGTCCCTGGGCAGCACCGCGCTCGACTGCATGCCGACCTTCAGCCAGCTCTTCGTCTCGGCCCGCGGCAGCCGGACCGTGGGCATGGCCCTGGAGCGGCTCGCCTTCTGCCTGCGCAAGCGCGCGGAGCACGAGACCGACGCCTACTTCCCGTCGCTGTCGAGCCGCACCATCGCCTACAAGGGCATGCTCACCACCGACCAGCTCGACCACGTCTTCCCCGACCTGGTCGACGAGCGCGTCGAGTCGGCGGTCGCGGTGGTGCACTCCCGCTTCTCCACCAACACCTTCCCCAGCTGGCCCCTCTCGCACCCCTTCCGCTTCATCGCCCACAACGGCGAGATCAACACCGTGATGGGCAACCGCAACTGGATGCGCGCCCGTGAGGCCCTGCTGCGCTCCGACCTGATCCCGGGCGACCTGGAGCGGCTCTTCCCGATCTGCACCCC
>JBQGFI010000282.1:0-5891 GCA_052040065.1 Marmoricola sp. | reverse complement strand
AGGGCGGCTGGGGCGGCCAGCAGGGCGGCGGCAACCAGGGCGGCGGCCAGCAGTCCGACCCCTGGGCCGGCGGCTCCGACGAGCCCCCGTTCTGATCCACCCCCAACCCATCCATCACCCACCATTCCGGCAGCAGCCGGGCTCTGATCGAAGGAGAGCACCACAATGGCCAAGGCAGTGATGCGCAAGCCGAAGAAGAAGGTTTGCCAGTTCTGCAAGGAGAAGGCGACGTCCGTCGACTACAAGGACACGACCCTGCTCCGCAAGTTCATCTCCGACCGCGGCAAGATCCGCGCGCGTCGGGTCACCGGCAACTGCGTGCAGCACCAGCGTGACGTCGCCACGGCGGTCAAGAACGCTCGTGAGGTCGCGCTGCTGCCCTACACCTCCACGGCTCGCTGAGGAAGGGGCAGACGATGAAGCTCATCCTGACCCAGGAGGTCTCGGGTCTCGGCGCCGCCGGTGACGTGGTCGAGGTCAAGGACGGCTACGGCCGCAACTACCTGATCCCGCGCGGCTTCGGCATCCGCTGGACCCGTGGTGGCCAGAAGACCATCGACTCGATCAAGGCGGCCCGCAAGGCCCGCTCGGTGCGCGACGCCGACCACGCGGTCGAGATCAAGACCCAGCTCGAGGCCACGACGTACCCCGTCAAGGTCCGTGCCGGCGAGGGCGGTCGCCTCTTCGGCGCCGTCACCGCGGCCGACATCGCCGAGGCGATCACCGAGGCCGGTGGCACCGTCGACAAGCGCACGATCGTGGTCACCAACCCGATCAAGTCGCTGGGCGCCCACACCGTCACGGTGCGGGTCCACGACGAGGTCGAGGCCACCGTCGACCTCAACGTCGTCTCCGCCTGAGACCGCACGACCAGCCGAAGGGCCGCTCCCGCACGGGGGCGGCCCTTCGTCGTCGTGTGACCGGCCGGCTGCTCCCTACGCAGCAGCGGTGCGGGGCACGGCCGGGGCGACCGAGACGAGCAGGAAGCACAGCCACAGCACGGCGGCGACCGCGGCGAAGGCCAGCGGCCCGAACAGCGGCGTGAGGCCACCGCCCAGCACCACCACGGGCAGCAGGGCGACGACGGCGTTGGTCACGGCGGCCGCGCGCAGGATGCCCTGCTGCTCGGGCAGCAGCTCGGCCAGCCGCAGCGCCAGGAGCACGCAGAAGACGGCCTGCGGCAGCGAGAGCGCCCACGCGAGCGAGCTGTCCTCGACCTCCAGCAGGCCCGGCACCCAGCCGGCCACGGCCACCACGAGCGAGATCGCGGCGGCCACGGCGGGTCCGGGACCGAGCGGGCGGCGAAGGGCGAGCACGGCCCCGAGGGCCAGCAGCCAGCCGAGCCAGTCGGCCAGCACGTCGAAGCCCCCGACGAAGACGTCGAGCACGACCAGCACCAGACCGGCGGCGACCCACTGGAGCGGCAGCACCCCGACAGCCTAGGGTGCCGTCATGGCACGTCCTCTCGCGGTCGGCCTCGCGCCCGGCGTCTGGCGCATCCGACTGATCGGCGACTTCACCAACGGCTTCGCCTTCCGCGACGACGACGGCCAGGTGACCCTGCTCGACATGGGCCTCGCCCGCTCGGGCCCGAAGGTGATGCGGGCGCTGGAGGAGATCGGCGCCGGTCCGGGCGACGTCACCCGGCTGCTGCTCACCCACTGCCACCCCGACCACGCCGGCGGCACCGCCCACGTGGCCGAGGCGACCGGCCTGGCGGTCGACGTGCACGCCGACGACGCGCCGTTCGTGCGCGACGGCACCCAGCCCCTCAACGACGGCTCGTCGCGGCTCGGGCGCCTCTTCCGGCGTCTGCCCCAGCCCTCGCTGCCCGGGGTCCCGATCGGCGAGGAGCTGCACGACGGGCAGCTGCTCGACGTCGCGGGCGGTCTGCGGGTCGTGCACACGCCTGGTCACAGCCCCGGCCACGCGTCGTACCTGCACGAGCCGACCGGCGTGCTGGTCACCGGCGACGCGATCTTCAACGTGCTGGGCCCCCGCTGGCCGCTGCGGATGCTGTGCAGCGACTTCGCGATGACGCAGCGCACCGCGCACCGGCTCGCCGACCTCGACTACGCGGTGGCGGCCTTCACCCACGGCCCCGAGATCCGCGACCGGCCGCGCGAGGCGATCCGTCGCTTCCTGGCGCGAGAGGGCTGAGACCCGGACGGGACGACCGCGCCCGGCTGGGCACCCCACGGGCATGGAGCTGAGCGGAGCCAGGGTGCTGGTGTGCGGGGCCGGGGGCGCGCTGGGCGGTGCGCTTGCGCGGTCGCTGGCCGACGAGGGGGCCCGCGTGGTGGCCGCGGGGCGCAGGCCGGCGGACCTGGCGGAGCTCGCGGAGCGGCTGGGCACCGCCGCGCTGGGCTTCGACGTGGTCGACGTGGAGTCGTGCGGGCAGGTCGTGGCGGGCGCGGTCGACCAGCTGGGCGGGCTGGACGCGCTCGTGGTCACGGTCGGGGTCGCGGGCTTCGGTCGCGCGGTCGACCTCGACGACGCCGTCGCGGAGGAGCTCTTTGCCGTCAACGCGCTCGGGCCGATGGCGCTGGTGCGCGCCGCCGCGCCGCACCTCGAGGGCGGCGTGGCGGTCGTGGTCAGCGCGGTCCTGGCCGACCTGCCCACGGCGCAGATGGCCGACTACTCCGCGGCCAAGGGGGCGCTGTCGACCTGGCTGGGCGTCGTACGCCGCG
The DNA here is from genome assembly GCA_052040065.1 of Marmoricola sp. Taxonomy (GTDB): domain Bacteria; phylum Actinomycetota; class Actinomycetes; order Propionibacteriales; family Nocardioidaceae; genus Marmoricola. Next base: position 3,201 of record JBQGFI010000282.1, on the reverse strand, counting down.
AGGAGCGCCGCCGGATGCGGGTGCTCGACGTGCGTCCCCCGCACCTCGACACCGGTCTGGAGACGCGGGCGCTCGCCGGGGAGCCGCCCCGGCTCCCGGCTCCCGCGTCGTCCGCGGAGGTCGTTGCGGCCGTCGTGGCGGCCGTGCGCGAGGAGGCCCGGGAGATCGTGGTCGACCCGGACAGCGGGCAGCTGGTGACCCGCTGAGGCGTCCGGGGGTCAGGCGCCGAGCCGCATCCAGCGGTCGCCGTGCGCGCGCAGCACGAGGGTGACGGCACGGGTGCCCATGAAGCACACCCCGAAGGCGACCCACAGCCAGGTGAGCCCGAGCTGCTGCTGGCCGACCCACCACGCCGTGGGGGCGAAGAGCGCGATGGACGCCGCCTGCGCCCAGGCCAGGTAGACGGCGTCGCCCGCCCCGATCAGCACCCCGTCGAGCACGAACACGATGCCGGCCACCGGCTGGGTGATCGCGGCGACCAGGAGCACCGGCAGCAGCAGGTCGAGCACCGCGGGGTCGCTGGTGAAGAGCCGGCCGACCACCGGCGCCGCCGCCGCGACGAGCAGGCCGGTGACCACCCCGCTGCCCCAGCCCCACTGCTCCATCCGCCGGGTCACCGCTCGCGTGCCCTGGACGTCGGCGGCCCCGAGGTAGCGACCGGTGAGCGCCTGCGCGGCGATGGCGACGGCGTCGAGCACGAAGGCCAGGAAGGTCCAGAGCGTCAGCGCGAGCTGCATCGTCGCGAGCTCGGCGTCACCGGAGCGTGCGGCGGCGTAGGTCATCACGAGCAGCGAGGCCCGCAGCAGGAGCGTGCGCACGATGAGCGGGACGCCGGCGCGGCCGGCCTGCACGATGCCGCGGCGATCGGGACGCATCGGCGCCCGCTCGCGACGCGCCCCGCGCACGACCACCCAGACCAGGGCGGCGGCCGCGGCGAGCTGGGCGACCAGGGTGCCGATCGCCGACCCGACGAGGCCGAGACCGCCCCACCCGCCGACGCCGTACACCAGCACCAGGTTGAGCGCGACGTTGAGCAGGTTGGCGGCGACGGCGACCACAAGCGGCGTGCGGGTGTCCTGGAGACCGCGCAGCACACCGGTGGCGGCGAGCATCAGCAGCAGCGGCACGGCCCCGAGGAGCGCCACCTGCAGGTAGCGCACCGCCAGGTCCTCCACCACCGGTCCGGGCCCGAAGAGCCGCACCAGCGGCCGGCACGCGGGCACCGTCGCGACGGACACCACCAGCCCGATGCCGGTGGCCAGCCAGAGACCGTCGACCCCCTGGGTCAGCGCCTCGCGGGTCCTGCCCGCGCCCAGCTGCCGGGCGACGGACGCCGTGGTGCCGTAGGCCAGGAAGACGCACAGGCTCACCAGCGTGCCCATCACGGCGGAGGCGATCCCGACCGCCGCGAGCTCCGGGGTGCCCAGGTGACCGACGATGGCGGCGTCGGCCAGCAGGAACATCGGCTCGGCGACCAGCGCGAAGAAGGCGGGCACGGCGAGGCGGAGGATCTCCCGGTCCTGCTCCCGGTGCCGCTCCCGGTCCCGCAGGCGCCTTCCCCTCACCGCGGCGACGCTACGCAACGGCCCCGGCCGTTAGCACGACCGGGGTCCTCCGCACCAGCCCCCGCGGGGACCGAAGGCTGTGCATAACTCGCCGAACCTGTGGGTTGTGCGACCCCCAGCACACAGTGTCGCCGATGTCACCGGGGCGTTCCACATGACGAACAGGTGAACAACTGCCGGTCGAGAAATCTCCGTCCACAGCCGGGAGGCCACGAACTCGCAGGTCAGCGGCCGATTAGGTCGGGCTTCCCCGAGGTTGTCCACAGCGTCGTCACCAGGCTGTGCACATGCAGGGCGGCGTGTTCCACACGATGCACAGACTTGTCCACAGGGTGCTGTGGATTCCGGGCTTGGCGCGTCGCCCGGACGGCGCCTAGGGTCCGGGTCTCGGGTGTCGATCGAGACCCGGACGAGGGCCGGTCGCGGGTCCGCCAGCGAGCGGCGACCGAGGTGCCGCCGCCCCCGTGACAGACCCCCACCGGACTGTCGGTGGGCGGTCCTAGCGTGTGCGCGGGGGCACCGGTCGGCACAGCGGCGAGCAGCAGGAGGGAGCGCGGTGAGCACCACCGAGAGCTGGGAGCGGCAGGACCTGGGGCCCTACCCGGGCTACGCCGACCCGACCGGTGGGCAGGGCGGCGACCAGGAGCACTGGTCCGGCCGGATGCCACCGCAGGACCTCGAGGCCGAGCAGAGCGTGCTCGGCTCGATGCTGATGAGCAAGGACGCCATCGGCGACGTCAACGAGGTCGTCAACGGCGCCGACTTCTACAAGCCGGCCCACGAGATGGTCTACGACGCCATCACCGACCTCTACGGCCGGGGCGAGCCGGCCGACCCGGTGACGGTCAAGGCCGAGCTGGAGCGTCGCGGCCAGCTCGAGCGCGTCGGCGGCGCGCCGTACCTCTTCACGTTGCACAGCGGGGTGCCGATCGCGGCCAACGCCTCGTTCTACGCCGAGATCGTGCGCGAGAAGTCGATCCTGCGGAAGCTGGTCGACGCCGGCACCCGGATCGCGCAGATGGGCTACGCCGGGGAGGGCGAGGTCGACCACGTCGTCGACGTCGCCCAGCAGGAGGTCTACGCGATCGGCGAGAAGCGGGCCACCGAGGACAACCTGCCGCTCTCGGCGATCATGGAGCCCACGCTCGACGAGATCGAGGCGATCTCCAACCACGACGGCAGCGTCAACGGCGTGCCGACCGGCTTCGCCGACCTCGACGACCTGATCAACGGCTTCCAGCCCGGTCAGATGGTGATCGTCGCGGCCCGTCCCGCCATGGGCAAGTCGACGCTCGGGCTCGATTTCTGCCGCGCCGCGTCGATCCACAACAACATGACCAGCGTGATCTTCAGCCTGGAGATGTCGAAGAGCGAGATCACCATGCGCCTGCTCTCGGCCGAGGCCGCGGTGCCGCTCAACCACCTGCGCAAGGGCCCGATGAGCGACGACGACTGGGCCAAGCTCGGGCCGAAGATGGGCCAGGTGTCGGGCGCGCCGATGTTCATCGACGACAGCCCCAACATGACGATGATGGAGATCCGGGCCAAGGCGCGGCGGCTCAAGCAGCGCCACGGCCTGCGGCTGATCGTGATCGACTACCTGCAGCTGATGACCTCGGGCAAGAAGGTCGAGTCG
>JBQGFI010000281.1:0-3364 GCA_052040065.1 Marmoricola sp. | reverse complement strand
GGGCGCGGGCCCGGGCCGCCCGCGCGGGCGGCCGCCCCCCCCCCCCCCCCCCCCGCGACGCCGTCCCCGGCCGCCCCACCCTGCTCGTCGGCAGCTGCGAGCCCACCGCCTCCTTCACCCGCCGCGACGCCCTGCTGCCCGGCTACGACGCCGCACGGCGTACGGCGATCGCGCACGGCTACGCACCGGTGCTGCGGCACGTCGGCGGTCACCTGGCGGCGTACGGCCCGCAGTGCCTGGTGCTGCACGCCTGGAGCGCCGACACCGAGCCCGCCCGCGCCGTCACCCGGCGCTTCGCCGTGCTCGGTCAGGCCGTCGCCGACGGCCTCGCGGCGCTCGGCGTGCCCGACCTGCGGCTGGGCGAGCTGCCGGGGGAGTACTGCGCCGGCCGCTGGAGCGTCAACACCGGGGGCCGACACAAGCTCGTCGGCACGGGCCAGCGGACCAGCCGCCACGGCTGGGTCTACTCCGCGGTCGTCACCGTCGACGGTGGCCGTGCGATGACCGACCTGCTCGCCGACTGCTACGACGACCTCGACCTGCCCTTCGACCCCGACACGGTGGGGGCGGTCGCCGACCACGTGCCCGGCCTCACCCGCCACGAGGTGACCGAGGCGCTCGTCGCCTCGCTGCGCCGCTGCCTGGCGCAGGAGCTCTAGCGCCGGGTGCGGGCCTGGTCGTGCTCCGGCGGCCGCTGACCGGCGCGCTCGGCGCGCTCCTTGATGCCGTGCAGCATCTTGCGCTCCATCACGAAGTGCACGGGCTGCAGCGCGCCACGGTAGGCGAGCGTCCCGAGGGGCGTCGGGTCGAAGTCGGCCTGGAAGCGCACGACCAGGCGGCACCGGTCGGGCTCGACGGGCGTCAGCCGGAAGGTCCAGCAGGGGTAGGGGAGTCCCGCGGCGAAGGCCTCCTCACGGGAGTGGCCGGCTCCCAGGACGAGCAGCTCGGGCGCCGCGATCCGCACGACCGTGAAGCGGAGCGGGGGCTGCGCACCCTCGGGGACCAGCCGCACCTCGTCCCCGAGCGAGAGCGACTGCAGCTCCTCGCGGATCTCCTGCACGCTGTGGATGTCGAGCCCGACCAGGTTCTCGAGCCAGTCGTAGCTGTAGAGCCCGCCGCGACCCTGGCCCATCTGGACCAGCCAGGGCCAGACCCGCTCGACCGGGGCGTCGATCGTGATCGCGTGGGTGGTGCGGTACCTCGCCTGCCCGACCAGCTCGTCGCCCGGCAGCACCTCCGCCACCTCCGCGGCCGTGGCGCCCCAGGTCTGCATCCGGTGCCAGCGGTCGCGGGCGTACGCCGCCGCGGCCACCACCGCCACCACCACTGACGTCGCCGCTGCGCCCCACTCCGCTCGGGTGCTCGTGGCGCCGGGCGCACGCCCGCGCGACTGGGCGGCGGCCAGGGCGGTGCCCAAGGCTGCGCGGGTGTGCCGCGGGATGTCGTCGATCGTGTCGAGCATCAGCGCCGGTCCTCGTCGTCGTCCCCTGCGGGGAGTCGGCGGCGCCCCGGACCCGGGGGAGTCCGCGCTGCACCACCTGCTCCCACGGTGCGTCGCGTGGGGCGGGCTCAGGAGGGTCTCGCGGCCGGCTCCGTCAGGACCTTGGTCACGGCGTCGCGACCCGCGCGGCGAGCAGGTCAGCCGATGCGGCCTCGCAGCGACTCCGGGTCGGGACGACCCTGCTCGGCGAGCAGCGCCTTCGCCTCCTCGATGCCGCCGTCGCAGTCCCAGAGCAGCACGCCGCGCACCGAGTCCTCGCCCAGGTAGTAGACGACCACGGCGTTGCCGCCGCGCTCGTCGACGACCGTCTCCAGCGAGGCGTCCATGTCGCCGACGGCCTCGTACCAGTGGTCGAAGAGGTCGGACCAGAACATCGGGGTGTAGTCGTAGGTCTCGTCGGCGCCGGCCATCACGCGGCCGGCGACCTCGCCCATGTGCTCGGCGTTGTCGACGTGCTCGACGCGGCGCAGGCCGAGCAGGTGGTCGGGGTACTCCGCGACGTCCCCGGCCGCCCACACGTCGGGGGCGGTGGTGCGCAGGTCGCTGCCGACCCGGACGCCGCCGTCGTCGGCGGTCTCGACGGTGTCGGGCAGGAAGTCGCTGGCGGGCTGGATGCCGAGGCCCAGCACCACCACGTCGACCTCCAGGGTGGTGCCGTCGTCGAGCCGCAGCCGCACCCCGGCGTCGTAGGTCTCCGCGCCGGTGACGCTGGTGCCGCCGCGCACCGTGACGCCGGCGTCGGTGAAGGCGCCCTCGACGGTGCGCGCGATCGAGGCGGGGTAGACGTGCTCGCCGAGCACCTCGCCCGGGTGCACCAGGGTGACCGTGCAGCCCTGCTGCACCAGCGCCGCGGCGACCTCGGTGCCGATGTAGCCGCCGCCCACGACGGCCACGCGGGGCTTGTCGCCCACCAGGGCGCGCACCTGCTCGTAGTCCGCGAGCGTGCGGTAGTAGACGATCCGCTCGCCCGCCGGCACCTCGTCGAGCTGCCGCGGGCGCCCGCCCGTGGCGACGAGCAGCTTGTCGTAGCCCAGCACGCTCCCGTCGTCGCAGGTGACCGTGTGGGCCTCGGTGTCGACGGAGACGGCGCGGACGCCGAGGTGCACCTCGGCACCGGACTCCTCCAGCCCGCCGAGGCGCTGGTCGTCGACCGAGGTCTCGGGGTCGAGCCAGAGGTCCTTGGAGAGCGCGGGCCGGTAGACCGGACCGGTGCCCTCCTCGCCGACGACGCCGATCGAGCCGTCGGCGTCCTCGTCGCGGAGCGCCTTGACGGCCGCCTCGGCGGCGATGCTCGCGCCGAGGACCAGGTAGCGGTAGTGCGAAGAGGTCATGGAATTCCCGTGCCCGGCTGCGGCAGCCTGACACCTGCGCTCGGCTACGGTGCCGAGGGGGACTCACCGAGGGAGGGTGGTCGACAGTGCTGTCGGACATCGAGATCGCCAATGCCGCCACGCTGCGGCCCATCCGCGAGGTCGCCGCCGAGACGCTCGGCATCGACGAGCAGCACCTCGTGCCGTACGGCCACCACAAGGCGAAGGTCGACCTCGGCTACCTCGCGTCGCTGGCCGACCGACCGCTGGGCAAGCTCGTGCTCGTGACGGCGCTCTCGCCGACACCCCCGGGGGAGGGCAAGACCACGACCACGGTCGGCCTCACCGACGCCCTGCACGGCCTGGGCCACCGCGCGGTCGCGTGCCTGCGCGAGCCCTCGATGGGCCCGGTCTTCGGCATGAAGGGCGGTGCCGCCGGCGGCGGCTACAGCCAGGTGGTGCCGATGACCGACATCAACCTGCACTTCACCGGCGACTTCGCCGCGATCGCCGCGGCGAACAACCTGCTCGCCGCGCTGATCGACAACCACGT
>JBQGFI010000280.1:0-8115 GCA_052040065.1 Marmoricola sp. | reverse complement strand
GAGACCAGGCTGACGTACCAGTCGGTCTCGAAGACGACCGAGAAGCCGAGCAGGTCGGTGAAGAAGGCGGCCGCAGCCGCCACGTCGTCGGTCATCAGGACCGGGTACAGGCTCGTGACGCGCACGGATCCTCCCGAGGTGATAGGAACAGGGTGTCTCCAAAGATATAGAGACAGCATGCTTCTATCAAGAGGAGGTCGCCCGTGCCACGTGCCAGTCGCGCCGCGAGTGCCGCCACCCGGGAGCGGGTGCTGCAGGTGGCGTCGCGCCGCTTCGGCGAGCTGGGGTACGCCGAGGTCGGCGTCGCGGCGATCGCCGCCGCGGCCGGGGTCACCCGCGGCGCCGTCTACAACCACTTCGCCGACAAGCGCGCCCTCTTCGAGGAGGTGCTGCACCGGGCCCACGCCTCGGTCGCGGCGCGCATCGAGCACGAGACGGCGGGTCTCGCCGACCCGTGGCAGGCGCTGGAGGTGGGGTGCGAGACCTTCCTGGTCGCCGCCACCGACCCCACCGTGCGCCGCGTGCTCCTCGTCGACGGCCCGGCCGTGGTGGGCTGGCGCTCGTGGCGCGCCGCGGACCGGGCGCCGTCGGAGACGGCCCTGGACCGGGGCCTGACCGCGGCCGGTGTCGCGCGCCCGGCCGCCACCGCCGCGCTCTCCGGGGCGATGAACGCGCTGAGCACGTGGGTCGCGCCCCACGACGACCCGGCGCTGGCGCTCCCGGAGGCTGTGGAGACGGTGCGGCTGCTGCTGGCCGGGCTGCGCGCAGGGACGGCGGGCTCCGGCGACCGGTGAGGGGCGGCTCCCGCCTCAGGCGAGGTAGCGGCGTCCGACCTGCGCCTCGGTGCGCAGCGCCTTGACCAGCATGTCGGCGATCAGGCCCTCCACCTTGCCGCCCACGAGGGGGATGTTGACCCGCACCGCGAGGTTGACGGTCTCGGTGACGCCCTGCGGGTCCTCGGTGAGGTGGGCCGTGCCGGTCATCTCGCCGGGCTTGCCGGGGATGACGACCTCGATGTCGCCCTTCGCGGGGGAGAGCCAGTCCTCGCGCGCGACGATGTTGATCTCCTCGCCCACGAACTTGCGCGCGAAGCCCGGCAGGCCGGTCGCCGCCTGCACCTGGTCGACCGTGACCTTCAGCCGGTCGCCCTCGCGCTCGGTGCTCACGTCGTGGCGCAGCACGTGCTGGGCCTCGCAGACCTGCTCGCGGAAGGACGCGTCGGAGAGCATCGCGTAGACCTGCTCCAGCGTCGCGCCCTCGTAGCGCCACTCCTCGGTGATCTTCTTCATCGGCTGCTCCTCAGGGCGTCGGTCGGGGGCGTGGGTCGGGGCGTGCCGCATCATGCCGCACGGTGCTGGCAACGAGACGGCGTACGGCTAGGTTCTGGGGCATGGAGGAGACCTTCGTCTCGTTCGGCGAGGACGTCGCGGGCCGGGAGTACGCCGGCAGGCAGCTCACCTACGGCAGCTACCTGCAGCTGCCGCGGCTGCTCGACGCCCAGCGCCTCGAGTCCGACCCGCCGGCCCACGACGAGCTGCTGTTCATCACCATCCACCAGGTCTACGAGCTGTGGTTCCAGCAGCTGCTGCACGAGGCCGAGACCGTGCGCGACGCGCTCGTCGGGACGCTGGCCGAGAGCGGCGGCCGCGACCTGTGGTTCTGCCGCCACCTGCTCACGCGCATGCACGTCATCGAGCGCACGCTGGTGCAGCAGGTCGACGTGCTGGAGACGATGACGCCGCAGGACTTCCTGGTCTTCCGCCAGCGGCTGGCGCCGGCCAGCGGCTTCCAGTCCGTGCAGTTCCGCGAGCTGGAGTTCCTCTCCGGCGCCAAGGACCCCGGCTACGTCGACCGCTTCCGCGGCCTCACCGACGAGGAGGAGCAGCGGCTCGCGCGCCGGCTCGAGGAGCCGTCGCTGTGGGACGGCTTCGTGCACGTGCTGGGCGAGGCGGGACTCGCCACCGGCGACGACGAGGCGCTCACGGCGTCGCTGCGCACCGTCTTCCACCACCGCTCCGACTACGCCGAGCTGTGGGGGCTGGCGGAGGCGCTGCTGCAGCACGACGAGCTCGCGGCCGCCTGGCGCGGGCGCCACGTGGTCATGGTCGAGCGGATGATCGGCGCCAAGACCGGCACCGGCGGCTCCAGCGGGTCGACGTACCTGCGCAGCCGGCTCGACCTGAAGTACTACCCGCTGCTGTGGGAGCTGCGCTCGTCGCTGTGAGGGCCGCAGCGACCGGCGGCCGACGAGCCGACGAGCCGCCGAGCCGAGGTGTCGGCCGGGTCGCGCGAGCGTTAGCCTGCCCGGGTGACGACGCTTGACCAGAGCAAGTCCGAACTCCTCACCACGCTGGCGCAGTACGCCGAGTCCAAGGGCGTGCCCCTGGCGGCGGACGTCGACGTGCCCGCGATGCTGCGCACCTTCTACCGGCACGTGGTCGCCGAGGACCTCGTCGACCGCGAGCGCGGGGACCTCTTCGGTGCGGGCGTCTCCATGCTCAAGCTCGCGGCCGAGCGGCCCCAGGGCACCGCGGTGGTGCGCGTCCTGACGCCCCGGGTCTCCACCCACGGGTGGTCGGCCAACGGCCACACGGTCGTGGAGGTCGTCACCGACGACATGCCCTTCCTGGTCGACTCGGTGACCATGGCGCTCGACCAGGAGCACCACGACGTGCACCTGGTGATCCACCCCCAGCTGGTGTGCCGTCGCGACGTGAGCGGCACGCTGCAGGAGGTGCTCGACGACCAGGCCGACTCCTCGCCGCACGACGTCACCCGCGAGTCGTGGATGCACCTGGAGATCGACCGGGTGCCCGACGAGGAGCTGCCACGCATCGAGGAGCAGCTCTCCAAGGTGCTGCTCGACGTGCGCGACGCCGTGGAGGACTGGTCGCGGATGCACGCCCGTGCCGCGTCGCTCGTCACCGAGCTGCGGGAGCAGCCTCCCGCGGGCCTGCCCGCCGAGGAGGTCGAGCAGGCCGCCGCCCTGCTGGAGTGGCTGGCCGACGACCACTTCACCTTCCTCGGCTACCGCGAGTACGCCCTGGAGGTGCACGAGGGCCAGGACGTGCTCGTCGCCCGTCCCGGCACCGGCTTCGGCATCCTGCGGGCCGACCCCGGCGCCCCACGTCCCCTGCCGGAGGCCGTCGCGGCCCACGCCCGCGACCCGCGGGTGCTGGTGCTGGCCAAGGCCAACTCGCGCGCCACCGTGCACCGGCCGGTCTTCCTCGACTACGTCGGCGTCAAGCAGTTCGACGAGACGGGCGCGGTGGTGGGGGAGCGACGCTTCCTCGGCCTCTTCTCCTCGGCCGCCTACACCGAGTCGGTCAAGCGGATCCCGGTGCTGCGCGAGAAGGCCGCCGACGTCATCGACGAGGTCGGCCTGGAGCCGCTGAGCCACGCCGGCAAGGCGCTGATGGACGTGCTCGAGACCTACCCGCGCGACGAGCTCTTCCAGACCCCGGTGTCCGACCTGGTGCCGATCGCCTCCCAGGTGATGCACACGCGGGAGCGGCGCTCGCTGAAGCTCTTCTGCCGTCGCGACACCTACGGCCGCTTCCTCTCCGTGCTCGTCTACCTGCCCCGCGACCGCTACAACACCGCGGTCCGCGAGCGGATCGCCGAGATCCTCAAGACCCAGCTGCACGGGGAGTCCGTCGAGTACACCGCGCACGTGGGTGAGTCCTTCGCCGCGCGGCTGCACTTCGTGGTGCGCCCGCCGCACGGGCGGCTCGCGGCCGAGCCCGACGTCGCCGACCTGGAGCGTCGCTGCGCGGAGGCGGCGCGCTCGTGGCGCGACGACTTCGCCACGGCCGTCGTGGCGGCGTACGGCGAGGAGCTGGGCAGCCGCTACGCGCGCGCCTACGCCGACTCCTTCCCCGAGGCCTACAAGGAGGACTACCCGGCCGCGGCCGCGGCGGTCGACCTCGGCCGGCTGGAGGAGATCGAGGCCGAGGGCAGCGCGGGCATGACGCTCGCGCTCTACTCCGACATCACCTCGCGCCCGGGGGAGGCCCGGCTGAAGGTCTACCGCCTCGGGACGCCGCTCTCGCTCTCGGAGGTGCTGCCGATCCTCTCGACGACCGGCGTCGAGGTGGTCGACGAGCGGCCCTACGAGCTCGAGGGCCTCCCGCGGCCGACGTACATCTACGACTTCGGGCTGCGCCACTCCGGGCCCATGCCCGACAGCGCGCGCGAGCTCTTCCAGGACGCCGTCAGCGCGGTGTGGCAGGGCCGCAACGAGAGCGACGGCTTCAACGCGCTGGTGCTCTCGGCCGGGCTGAGCTGGCGCCAGGCGATGGTGCTGCGCGCCTACGCCAAGTACATGCGTCAGGGCGGCACCCCCTTCGCCCAGGACTACATCGAGGGCGCGCTGCGGCTCAACGTCGACATCACGCGGCTGCTCGTGCAGCTCTTCGAGGCGCGCTTCGACCCCGGCACCCGCCGCGACATCCCCGCCGACGGCGAGGCGCGCCAGGCCAGCTGCGGTGAGCTCGAGGAGCGCATCACCCAGGCGCTCGACGCCGTCAGCAGCCTCGACCACGACCGGATCCTGCGGTCCTACCTGGCCATCATCAAGGCCACCCTGCGCACCAGCTACTTCATGACCGGGCCCGACGAGGAGCCGCTCGAACGGCTCTCGCTCAAGCTCGACCCCGCCGCCATCCCCGACCTGCCGGCGCCGCGGCCGAAGTACGAGATCTTCGTCTACTCGCCGCGGGTCGAGGGCGTGCACCTGCGCTTCGGTGCGGTGGCCCGCGGCGGGCTGCGCTGGTCCGACCGCCGCGACGACTTCCGCACCGAGATCCTCGGCCTGGTCAAGGCGCAGATGGTCAAGAACACCGTGATCGTGCCGGTCGGCGCGAAGGGCGGCTTCTTCGCCAAGCAGCTGCCCGACGGGTCGGAGGAGCAGGGCGGTCGCGAGGCGTGGCTCGCCGAGGGCGTCGCGTCGTACCGCACCTTCATCTCGGGCCTGCTCGACATCACCGACAACCTGGTCGAGCGCGGCGGCGCCCGCGAGGTGGTCCCGCCGCCGCGCGTGGTGCGCCACGACGGCGACGACCCCTACCTGGTGGTCGCCGCCGACAAGGGCACCGCGACCTTCAGCGACCTGGCCAACGAGGTGTCGCAGCAGTACGGCTTCTGGCTCGGCGACGCCTTCGCCTCCGGGGGCTCGGTCGGCTACGACCACAAGGCCATGGGGATCACCGCGAAGGGTGCCTGGGTCTCGGTGCGGCGCCACTTCCGCGAGATGGGCATCGACGGCCAGACCGAGCCCTTCACCGCCGTCGGCATCGGCGACATGTCGGGCGACGTCTTCGGCAACGGCCTGCTCTGCTCGCGCACGACGCGGCTGGTCGCCGCCTTCGACAACCGCGACATCTTCGTCGACCCCGCGCCCGACGCCGAGACGTCGTACGAGGAGCGGCGCCGGCTCTTCGAGCTGCCCCGCTCCTCGTGGCAGGACTACGACGCCTCGCTGATCTCGGCGGGCGGCGGCGTGTGGTCGCGCTCGGCCAAGTCGATCCCCGTCAGCCCGCAGATGCGCGAGGCCCTCGGGCTCGACGAGGGCACCCTGCGGATGACGCCGGCCGAGCTGATGCGCGCGATCCTGCTCGCGCCGGTCGACCTGCTGTGGAACGGCGGCATCGGCACCTACGTGAAGTCGTCGTACGAGACCCACGCCGACGCGGGCGACAAGGCCAACGACGCGATCCGTGTCGACGGCGACCAGCTGCGCGCCCGCTGCGTCGGCGAGGGCGGCAACCTCGGCCTGACCCAGCTCGGCCGCATCGAGTACGCCCGCCTGGGCTGCGACGGCGCCGGCGGGCGCCTCAACACCGACTTCATCGACAACTCCGCGGGCGTCGACACCTCCGACCGCGAGGTCAACATCAAGATCCTGCTCGACCGCGTCGTCGCCAACGGCGACCTCACCGGCAAGCAGCGCAACCAGCTGCTGGCCTCGATGACCGACCAGGTCGCCGAGCTGGTGCTGACCGACAACTACGACCAGAACCTCGCGATGGCCAACGCCGAGGCCCTCGCGCCCGCGCTGCTCCACGTGCACGAGGACTGGATCCGCACGCTCGAGCGGCGCGGCGTGCTCGACCGCGAGCTGGAGGGGCTGCCCTCGCGCCGCACCGTGGCCCGCCGGCGCGACCGCGGCCAGGGACTCAGCGGCCCCGAGCTGGCGGTGCTGCTGTCGTGGACCAAGATCGTGCTCGCCGACGAGCTGCTGGAGACCGACCTCGCCGACGACCCCTTCGTCCGCTCCGAGCTCTACTCCTACTTCCCCGCGGGGATGCGCCAGGGCTACCGCGGGCAGATGGAGGAGCACCAGCTGCGCCGCGAGATCGTGGTGACCCAGCTGGTCAACAACCTGGTCAACAACGCCGGCATCACCTACCTGCACCGGCTCTCCTCCGAGACCGGTGCCGACGTCGAGCAGCTGACGCGCGCCAACTTCCTGGCCCGCGAGATCTTCGGCGCCGACCGGCTCCAGGCCGAGATCTGCTCCTTCGACAACCAGATCGCCGCCGACCTGCAGACCCGGATGCGGCTGGAGGTGCGCACGCTCGTCGAGCGCGCCTCGCGCTGGCTGCTCAACGGGCGCCGGCTCGAGGCCGGCAGCGACGCGGTGGTCGACGCCTACGAGGTCGTCGTCGAGAAGGTCGTCGCCGAGCTGCCCTCGCTGATGACCGGGCTGGAGCTCGAGGCCTTCGAGGGCCGCCGCGACCGGCTCGTCGCCGCGGGTGTGCCGGAGACGCTCGCGATCCGCGTGGCGACCTGCCCGCCGGCGTACATGGTGCTCGGGATCGTCGAGACCGCGACCCGCAGCGAGCGCGACCCGCTGGAGGTGGCCCGCACCCACTTCGAGGTCGGCGAGCGCTTCGAGCTGCCCCGGCTGGTGGGGGCGATCCTGGCGCTGCCCCGCAACGACCGCTGGCAGACCATGGCCCGCGCGGCGCTGCGCGACGACCTCCACGTCGTCCACGCCCAGCTCACCGCCGCCGAGCTGGAGGACCGTGCCCCGGGGGAGAGGGACACCGAGCAGGCCGTGGCCACGCTCCGCGAGATCCTCGCCGAGGAGGACGTCGACCTCGCCCGCCTCTCCGTCGCCCTCCGCGTCGTCCGCACCCTGCTCTAGCCACCCCACCGCCCCCCGGGTGGTCGAGGAGGTCGCGCAGACCCCGGGTGGTCGAGGAGGTCGCGCAGCGACCGTCTCGAGACCTCGTACGCCGCCCGCCCACCTCGGTCCCTGGGTGGTCGAGGAGGTTGCGCAGCAACCGTCTCGAGACCCCGGTGCGCCGCTCGCCCACTGGGTTCGCGACAGGCGGTGCGCGCCTTCTTCGACCACCCGAGAGGGATCTCGCTGGAGTCCGGATGGTGGACGAAACCGCAGGTCAGCGGCGTGTGTTGTCGGTGGTCGCGGGTTGAATGGGCCCATGAGCGAGCAGGCCGACGGTGGCGCGGGAGGCGAGACGGCCACCTCGCCTGCCCACCCAGTCGCTGACCTCGCGGCCCGGCTGCGACGCCGCCTGGACGCCTTGACCACGAGTCCGGTCCCGGTGTGGTCGATGACCACCGTCGAGAAGCGCCAGGCGCTGCTGGACCTCGCAGTGGCACAGGCGCAGCTCGAGGCGCTGCGGCTGCAGGTGCTGGCCGAGGCCGACCACGACCCGCAGGTCGCCGACCCCGGTGACCGGAGCGTCGCGGACTGGGTCGCCCGCGAGACCCGCCAGACCAGGTCGAGTGCCCGGGCGGACCTCAAGCTCGCCCGGACCCTGGAGACCGAGCGCCCCACCCTCGCGACCGCCATGGCCGCCGGTCGGGTCAATGCCGCGCAGGTTCGGGCGATCACCCGGTCGCTGGACCTGTTGCCGGTCACCGGCAGGGTCGCGACCACCCCCGACCAGCGGGTCACCGCCGAGGCGCACCTGGTCGACCTCGCCGCCGACTTCGACGCCACGGCCCTCGAGCAGCTGGGCCGCCGGATCTATGCGGTGATCTGCCCCGAGGCGGCCGATGCCTATGAGGGCACCCTGCTTGAAGCCGAGGAAGCCCGCGCTGCCCGACGCACCAGCTTCGAGATGTGGCAGGACCACCAGGGCA
>JBQGFI010000279.1:0-7356 GCA_052040065.1 Marmoricola sp. | reverse complement strand
GGGTGTCGTCTCCTCGATCGTCAACTTCGGCGCCTTCGTCGACCTCGGTGGGGTCGACGGCCTGGTCCACGTCTCGGAGCTGTCGTGGAAGCACATCGACCACCCGAGCGAGGTCGTCACCGTCGGTGACGAGGTCACCGTCGAGGTGCTCGACGTCGACATGGAGCGCGAGCGGGTCTCGCTGTCGCTCAAGGCGACGCAGGAGGACCCCTGGCAGCACTTCGCCCGCACCCACCAGATCGGGCAGATCGTGCCGGGCAAGGTCACCAAGCTGGTGCCCTTCGGCTCGTTCGTGCGGGTCGAGGAGGGCATCGAGGGCCTGGTGCACATCTCCGAGCTGGCCGAGCGCCACGTCGAGATCCCCGAGCAGGTCGTCCAGGTCAACGACGACGTCATGGTCAAGATCATCGACATCGACCTCGAGCGCCGTCGGATCTCGCTGTCGCTGAAGCAGGCCAACGAGACCGCGGTGTCGACCGACGCCGAGGACTTCGACCCGACGCTCTACGGCATGAGCGCCACCTACGACGAGCAGGGCAACTACATCTACCCGGAGGGCTTCGACCCCGAGACCGGGGAGTGGCTCGAGGGCTTCGAGGAGCAGCGCCGCACCTGGGAGGACGAGTACGCCCAGGCCCGCGCCCGCTGGGAGGCCCACGGCAAGCAGCAGGCCGAGGCCAAGCAGGCCGAGATCGAGGCCGGCCAGGCGACGTCGTACTCCAGCGGTGGCTCCGACGCCGACACCGAGCGCGCCGAGGAGGGTGGCTCGCTCGCCAGCGACGAGGCGCTCCAGGCGCTGCGCGAGAAGCTCACCGGCGGCCAGTAGTCACACCAGCGTCACCGAGGCCCGTCCCCGCACCGCGGGGGCGGGCCTCGTCGCGTCGTGGGGCGCCACGGACCGGCTAGGTTGCTCCCGTGTCCGTCGACATCACCGTCCGTGGCCAGCACGAGGTCGCCGCGCTCGCCCAGCTCGGCACCGTGCAGGCGCGGGTGCACCTGAGGCGCGCGTCGGCGCAGGAGGCGATGGCCGCCGTCGCCGACGCGGCCCGCGGACGCCACGCCTCGCTGGAGGCGCAGCACGACCCCGCGGCCGGGCCGGTCGTGAGCTGGTCGGGGGACCAGGTGCTCACCCGGGTCGAGCGGTACGACGACCACGGCGAGCGGCGCCGGGTCCCGGCCCACCACGCGCACGCCCTGGTCGTGGCGACCTTCTCCGACCACGAGGCGCTCGGGCGGTGGCTCACCGAGAGCGCGGCCGTCGAGGGGTTCGAGGTCGACCGGGTCACCTGGGACCTGACCGCCGAGCGGCGCGCCGTGCTGGAGCGCGAGGCCAGGACCGCGGCCGTGGAGGCCGCGGTGCGCCAGGCCCGGGACTACGCCGACGCGCTCGGCCTGCAGGGGCTGCGGCCGGTCTCGCTCACCGACGCCGCGTCCGCCTGGGACGACGACGACTAGGAGGGGGCCGTGCCGGCCGCCTTCGAGACGCAGTCCGCCGACGACGGGCCGGGGGTGCCGGTGGCACCCCGGCAGGTCACCGTGCGCGTCGCGGTGCGGGTGCGCTTCCTGGCCGACTGACGTCGGGGGAGCGCGAGGTCACGCCGCGGTGGTGTGGTCGTACCAGGGGGCGGGCGGCGCGTCGTGGTGGTGGCTGCGCGGCGTGAGGTCGGGGCGACGGGGGTCGTGGCGCAGCGCGTGGACCACGGCGTAGGTCAGCAGGGCGGTGGAGACGAGGGCGAGGATCAGGAGTGCGGTCATGGCAGCAATCATGCGCTCGTCGACATGCTGCCACCAGTGGCAGAGAAGTCATGGTGCGTTGATTTCCTGCCAGCCCCGGGGCACACTCGGGGGATGCTGACCAACGTCGCCGTCGTGGTGCACGACGGGGTGGCCCCCTTCGAGCTCGGCCTGCTGGCCGAGCTCTTCGGCTACGACCGCCGCGACGACGGTGTCCCGCTCGTCGACTACGCCGTGTGCGGTGCGGGTCGCGCCGAGGTGCGGACCTCCGGAGGCTTCTCGGTGCGGCCCGAGCACGACCTCGACCGGGTGGCCGCGGCCGACCTGGTCGCCGTGCCGGCGTTCGACAGCGGCGACCGGGCGCCGCGACCGGTCGTGGAGGCGGTGCGGGAGGCGGCCGCCGCCGGCGCCCGCGTGATGTCGGTGTGCACGGGGGCCTTCGTGCTGGGCGAGGCGGGGCTGCTCGACGGCCGGTCCTGCACCACCCACTGGCGCCACACCGAGGAGATGAGGCGACGCTTCCCGCGCGCCCTCGTCGTGCCGGAGGTGCTCTACGTCGACGAGGGCCAGGTCATCACCAGCGCCGGCACCGCCGCGGGCCTCGACGCCGGGCTGCACCTGTGGCGCCAGGAGCACGGCGCCGCCGTGGCGAGCGCGATCGCGCGCCGGCTCGTGGTCGCGCCGCAGCGGGAGGGAGGGCAGGCGCAGTTCGTCGCGCGCCAGGTCGTCGACTGCGACGTCGACACCCTCGCCCCGGTGCTGGGGTGGGCGCTGGAGCACCTCGCCGACGATCTCGGGGTCGAGGCGCTCGCGCGCCGGGCGCACCTCTCACCCCGCACCTTCGCCCGCCGCTTCCGCGACGAGACCGGCACCACCCCGCACGCGTGGGTGACCGCCCAGCGGCTGACCGAGGCCGAGCGGCTGCTCGAGACCAGCGACCTCTCCGTCGAGCAGGTGGCCCACGCCGTGGGCATGGCCGGTGCCGCCACGCTGCGCCACCAGTTCCAGCGCGCGCGCGGGGTGAGCCCGCAGTCCTACCGGCGCGCCTTCCAGCAGCAGGTCGGCTAGGACCCGGGCGGCAGCACCCCCGCCGCCCGGGCCGGGGCGGCGTACGCCACGGCGAGGGAGGCCGCGGTCTCGTGGGCGTTGAGCCCGCTGGGGTTGGGCACCACCCACAGCTCCGCCCCGGCGAGCGGCTCGGGCTGGCGCCCCTGCTGCGCCTTGGGTCGCCCGAAGGCCTGTCGGTACGCCGTGATGCCCGCGACCGCGACGACGGCGGGACGCCGCTCCTCGACCAGGGCCGTCAGTCGGCGTCCGCCGTCGCGCAGCTCGGCGGCGGTCAGCTCGGAGGCCTTGGCGGTGGCACGGCGCACCAGGTTGGTGATCCCCAGCCCGGCGGCGGTGAAGCGGGCCCGGTCGTCCTCGCTCATCCCCGCGCCGGCGTCGACCGGGACCGTGAGGACACCGGCCGCGAGCAGCGCGGGGTAGAACCGGTTGCCCGGGTGGGCGACGTGCGTCTGCACGGCCGCGGTCCACAGCCCGGGGTTGATGCCGACGAAGAGCAGCCGCAGCGGCGTACCGTCCGCGGGCAGCAGGTCTGGCACCTCGGCACCCTCGAAGGAGGCCAGCTCGGCGCGGCTGAAGCCCATCAGCCCTCCGAGCCGCCGACGAGGTCGGCCAGGTCGAGCCGGCGCACCTTGCCGGTGGGGGTGCGGGGGAGCGCGTCGAGCCGGTGGTACTCCTTGGGCCGCTTGGCAGGGGCGAGGTGCTCGTGGGCGTGGTCGCGCAGCGCGTCGTCGGAGGCCGCGCCGACCACCACGGCACACACGCGCTGCCCCCAGCGCTCGTCGTCGACGCCGTAGACCGCCACCTCGGTGACGCCGTCGAGCTCGCCCAGGACGCGCTCGACCTCGGCGGGGTAGACGTTGACGCCACCGCTGATCACCAGGTCGTCGCGACGCCCGTCGAGCCAGACGTGGCCGTCGTCGTCGATCCTGCCGAGGTCGCCGACGGTGAAGGCGGGGCCGTCGGGCGTGGTGCGCCAGGCTGCCGCGGTCTTGCCGGGCTCGCCAAGATAGCTGAAGCGTGCGTGCTCGGGCACCACGCACCACAGCTGCCCGCGCTCGTCGACCTGCATCGTGCGACCCGGTCTGGCGCGCCCGAGCGTGCCGGGCCGCTCCTGCCACTCCTCGCTGCGGCAGGCGGTGAACTGCCCCTCCGTCGAGCCGTAGAACTCCCAGGTCGAGCGGGGTGGGAAGGCGTCGAGCAGGCGTCGCTTGAGCCACTCCGGGCACGGGGCCCCGGCGTGCGCCACCAGCCGGAAGGAGGTGAGGTCCGGGGTGCCGACCTCGTCCCAGTGCGCGAAGAGGCGCTGCAGGTGCGCGGGCACGCAGAACATCGTGGTCGGCCGCCGGTCGCGGGGCGGCTCGTCGATCGCGGCGGTGACACGGGCGGGGTCGAAGGGCCCCGGGAGCACCACGGACCCCCCGGCGAGGTGGGTGCCCATGGCGAAGCGCAGCGGTGCGGAGTGGTGGATCGGGCTGAGCACCAGGTTGACGTCGTCGGCGCGGAACCCCCACAGGTCGCGCTCCTCGGCGAGGAGCGCCTCGGCCTGCGCGCGGGGGAGCAGGCCCGACCACACCCCCTTCGGCCGGCCGGTGGTGCCGCTGGTCAGGTGGATCGGACGACCGAGCGGCGGACCGAGCCCCGGGTCGTCGGGATGGGCCGCGAGCAGCTCCTCGAGCTGCTCCTGCTCGGTCACGACCACCGCGGGGTCGAGCTCGCCGAGCAGCCCCGCGCGCTCGGAGGCGGTCAGCGCGACGTCCATCGGGACCGGGAAGACGCCGCGTCGCAGCAGCGCCGTCACCAGCACGACGTACGCCGTGGAGCCGGGCAGGAGCAGCGCCACCCGGTCACCGCGACGCAGCGAGCGACCCGTCATGGCGCCGATCCTGGCAGGTGGGTGGACGGGCTCGTCGCCCGGCCGCATGACGTCGGAGGTCACGGGTACGTTCGAACGCATGAGCGAAGAGCGACAGGACCAGACCGACGACCGTGCCAGCGACCGTGCCAGCGACGAGACCGAGGTGCTCGGCAGCCCGACCGCCGAGTCCGGGGCCGAGCGCGACCCCCAGGAGTGGGTGACCGGCGAGGAGCCGATGACCGGCCCGCAGCGCAGCTACCTCGACACGCTGGCCCGCAAGGCGGGCGAGGAGATCTCGGCCGACCTCACCAAGGCGGAGGCCTCCGAGCACATCGAGCGGCTGCAGGCGAAGGTCGACCAGTAGCCTCGGCCCCGTGCGTGTGGGGCTGACCGGAGGAGTGGCGTCGGGCAAGAGCACCGTCGCCCAGATGTTCGTCGACCTGGGGGCGGTGCTCATCGACGCCGACGTGCTGGCGCGCGAGGTCGTGGCCGCCGGCACCCCCGGTCTGCAGCGCGTGGTCGAGGAGTTCGGCCCCGAGGTGCTCACCGCCGAGGGGGACCTCGACCGTGCCGCGATGGGGGCGCGGGTCTTCGCCGACACCGACGCCCGGCGCCGGCTCGAGGCGATCGTGCACCCGCTGGTCTACGAGCGCATCGCCGCCCTGGAGTCCGAGGTGCCGTCCGGCGCCCTCGTGGTGCACGACATCCCGCTGCTGGCCGAGAACGACCGGGCCGGCGACTTCGACGCGGTGGTCGTCGTCGACGCGCCCCCGGACCTGCAGCGGGAGCGGATGGTCCGCGAGCGTGGCTGGAGCGAGGCCGACGCGGCCTCGCGCATGGCGGCGCAGGCCTCCCGCGAGCAGCGCCTCGCCATCGCCACGCACGTCGTGCCCAACACCGGGACGCACGAAGACCTCCGCCTGGCGGTGGCGGAGGTCTTCGCGGCGCTGGTCTCGACAGGTCCCGAGGCGGTCGGATGAGCAGACCGGCCCCGGGACCCGTCGAGCGGTCTTCGGGGACTGCGTCCGACTCGCGTCAGGCGGCGAGGTCGGGGTCGGCGATCTTGCGCAGCTTGTTGATCGCCTCGCGCTCGAGCTGACGCACCCGCTCCGCGGAGATGCCGTGCCGGGCGCCGATGTCGGCGAGCTTGTGCTGCCGGCCGTCGACCAGGCCGTAGCGCGAGCGCACGATGTCGGCCGAGCGGTCGTCGAGCAGTCCCACCAGCGTGTTGAGCCGGTCGCGCGACTCGGTGTCGAGCACCGTCAGGTCAGGACCCGGTGCGCTCTCCTGGGCGATCAGGTCGCCCAGCGAGGTGTCGCCGTCCTCGTCGACGGGGGTGTCGAGGCTGACGTGGTCGCGTCCCCACGACATCAGGTCGAGCACCCGGTCGAGGTCCATGCCGAGCTCGATGGCGATCTCCTCGGGCTCCGGGTCACGACCGAGCTGCCGCTCGAGGGTGCGACGCGCGGAGCCGACCTGGTTGAGCTCCTCGACCACGTGGACGGGGAGCCGCACCACGCGCGCCTGCTGGGCGATGCCGCGGGTGATCGCCTGCCGCACCCACCAGGTGGCGTAGGTCGAGAACTTGTAGCCCTTGGCGTAGTCGAACTTCTCCACGGCGCGGATCAGGCCGGTGTTGCCCTCCTGGATCAGGTCCAGCATCGGCATCTGGCTGCGGCCGTACTTGCGGGCGATCGAGACCACCAGGCGCAGGTTGGCGTTGATGAAGCGCTGCATCGCGCGCTCGCCGTCCTCGACGAGGAAGCGCAGCTCCGCCTCGGTGGCGTACTTGGGGGCGCCGCCCTTGCGGCGTCCGACGCGGCCCTCGTCGAGCAGCCGCTGGGCGAAGAGCCCGGCCTCGACGGCCTTGGAGAGCTCGACCTCGGTGGCGGCGTCGAGCAGCGGCGTGCGCGCGATCTCGTCGAGGTAGAGGCCGACGCTGTCGCGGCCCTCGATCTCGCGGTCGTTGCGCGTGCTGGGCCGCTTGCTGCGGGTGGTGGTCGTCATCACCGTGGTCCTTCCTGCGAGCGGTCGCCGGGGGAAGTCCGTCGACCCTGTGGTCTCCAACGCATCGGTCAGCTCGTTGCTTCCCGGTGGTCGGCCGACGCGCCGTCGTGACGCCTCACCGGTACAGACGTGTCGGTACCCCGGGGAGTTGCAGTCGATGTGACTTCTCAGGCACTTCTCAGCGAGGGGCGGGGTCGACGTCCTCGGCCGGGCGCCACGGCCTCAGGGCGGGGTCGTCGGCGGCGAGCGTGCGGACCCTCCCCGGGCCGGTCTCGGCGGTCTCGAAGCGGACGGTGACCACCCCGCGACCGCCTCCCCAGACCCAGCCCCGGCCGTGCTCCTCGTGCTCGACGTCCATGCCGGGCACCCAGCCGCGACCGCGCACGGTGGCCGCGACGGCGCGCGCCGTCGCCTCGTCGACCTCGGGCTCGGTCCCCGGCTCGTCGGTGCCGTCGGCGAAGAGGTCCTCCTGCACCCAGTCGGTCAGCCCGGAGACGCCCACCCCGAGCAGCCGCACCCCGCCGGAGGTGTCGAGCTCGCCCAGCAGTCGCCGCGCCGTCTGCCTGACCTGCCGGACCTCGTCGGTGGGCTCCGCGAGCGTGGCCGAGCGGCTCAGCGTGGAGAAGTCGTAGAGCCGCACCTTGATGGTCACGGTGCGCGCCGAGAGCCGGGCGGCGCGCAGCCGGTCGGTG
>JBQGFI010000278.1:0-1641 GCA_052040065.1 Marmoricola sp. | reverse complement strand
TCCTTGCCGCGGCTGCAGACCTCCGTGGCGGCGACGTCGAGCGCCAGCACGACGTCCGTGCCGAGCTTGAGGCCGGAGGCCTTGACCGCGTCGGCGATCAGGTCGAGGGCGGCGCGGTTGCTGCTCAGGTCGGGCGCGAAGCCGCCCTCGTCGCCGACGGCGGGGGCCAGGCCCTTCTTCTTCCGCACCGACTTCAGCGCCTGGTAGACCTCGGCGCCCTGCTGCAGCGCCTCGCGGAACGTCGGCGCCCCGATCGGGGCGATCATGAACTCCTGCACGTCGACGTTGGTGTCGGCGTGGGCGCCGCCGTTGAGGATGTTCATCATCGGCACCGGGAGCAGGTGCGCGTGGGGGCCCCCGACGTAGCGGTAGAGCGGGAGACCCGCGCTCTGGGCGGCGGCGCGGGCGACGGCGAGCGAGACGCCCAGGATCGCGTTGGCGCCGAGCGAGGCCTTGTTGGGGGTGGCGTCGAGGTCGAGCATCGCCTGGTCGACCAGCCGCTGGTCGGCGGCGGGCAGCCCCAGGATCTCGGGCTCGATCTGGTCCTGCACCGCGGCCACGGCCTTGAGCGTGCCCTTGCCGCCGTAGCGCTTGCCGCCGTCGCGGAGCTCGACGGCCTCGAAGGCACCGGTGGAGGCGCCGGACGGGACGGCCGCGCGGCCGACCGAGTCGTCGTCGAGGAGCACCTCGACCTCGACGGTGGGGTTGCCGCGGGAGTCCAGGATCTCGCGGGCGATGACGGTGTCGATGGAAGCCACGACCCGACCCTAGCCGTCGTACGCCGCTCCTGCGCGGAGGCGTGCCCCGGGGCACCCGGTGGCGGGGCCGCTTCGCCCAGCCTGCCGGGTGGGTGCCGAAGACGAGGTCGTCGACGGCGGCGTCGCGCGGCAGCCGCTCGACCTCGTCGCACTGCGGCCCCCGACCGGAGACGTCGCAGTCGACCACCGCGCGGCCGAGCACGCCGTAGGGGCGGGTGGCCGAGAGCCAGCCGCGCACCTCCAGCCCGGCGGGCACCGGTGCGTCCCCCGGCCCGGTGACGACCCGGCGCTCGTCGCGACGGGGGGCCACGGCGTCCTGGGCCACGAGCCGTCCCTCGAGGTCGTAGGCCGCCGGCTCGTCGCGGTCGGCGAGCGCGAGCACCACCTGGGAGCCGTCGTCGGAGAGGCCCAGCGAGGTGACGGGGGGCAGCGGCAGTCCCTGGGCCTGCCGCCCCGCCGTGAACCACACGTCGGTGCCGGTGCGCACCAGGATGCCGGTCGGGAGCACCACCAGCTCCTCGGGCTGCAGCGGGGCCAGCCCGACGGTGCGGCCGCCGACGTGCAGGTCGGTGCCGGAGGCCCACACCACCTCCTCGGTGAAGTCGAGGTCGCTGGCGAGGTCGACCTGCTCGGGCAGCTGCTGCACGGGGTCGGCGGTCACGGTGACGGTCGGGGTGGGCCGGGGCTGCAGCTCGTCGTCGGTGCCGCCGGCGCAGCCGGCGAGCAGCACCGCGCACGCCACGACCGCGACGCCGCGCCGGAGCCTGCGGAGCGGCGCCCTCACGTGGGCAGCCGCCGCAGCGTGTCGCGCAGGGCCTGCTCGGGGTCGACGCCCTGCGCACGGGCCCGCACCACGAGCCCGAGGAGTTCCTCGCCGAGATCG
>JBQGFI010000277.1:0-3190 GCA_052040065.1 Marmoricola sp. | reverse complement strand
ACGCGGGCACCGTCGACGTTGGCCTGGAAGTCGTAGAGGTCGGTGTGGCTCCAGATGTCCTCCTCGCCGGTGATCTTGCCGGTGGCGACCTCGTCGAGCAGGCCCTTGGAGCCGTTGGAGACCTGGTCGACGGTGACCTCGAGGTCCTGCACCCGCTCGTCGAGCGTCCGGGTGTTGGCCAGCAGGTCCGCGGCGTACGTCGCCCGCTCCTGCGGGGTCAGGGCGGCGTACCCGCTCGCCGGCGGCCACAGGTCCTTCTCGATGCGGTGCCAGCCGGTCCACTCCTGGCCGGGCTCGAGGTCGGCCTCGCGCAGGTCCATCTTGGGGTCGAGGTCGCCGAAGGACTCCGCCACCGTCTCGATGCGCTCCCAGTAGCCGCGGGCCTGCGGGTAGAGCGTCCGCGCCTGCTCGTCGTCGCCTGCGCGGTAGGCCGCGAGGAAGGCCTCGGTCTCGCCGACCAGGGTGCGCGCCTGGTCGCGCACGTAGTCGGCGTACGACTCGGTCGCGGCGTCGATGGTCTCCTGGTCGACGCCCTCGATGCCGACGTCCTCGCCGGAGTCGGTGACGGTGAAGTCGGCGCGGATGCCCTCGCCCCTCATGCCGGGCTTGCAGGCGGTGACGTAGCGGCCCGGCTCGGCGCGGACGACGAGGTCGCGCGTGAGCCCGGGGCCGACGTTCTCCACCTCGCCGACGATGCGCAGGCGGTCCTCGTCGTAGAGGGAGAACTCGGTGACCGCGTCACCGGCGTTGGTCACCTCGAAGACCACGTTGCCCGACGGCGCTTCGGAGGTCGTGAGCTCGCAGCCGTCGGCGGTGGACTCCACGGCGATGGTGCCGTCGCCGTCCTCGGCGGTCGGCTCGTTGGACTCGGTCAGGCCGGAGCAGGCACTGAGCGTGAGCAGGGCCGCGGCGGCTGCCGCGGCGAGGGGAAGACGGGTCACGGGTGGTGCCTCTCAGGAGGTGGGGGCGCCGGAGGGCGCGGGGGCGGGCCGGGCCGGGCGGGCGGGGCGGGTGCGGCGCCAGAAGAGCACCGAGGTCGGGACCACGTACGCGACCCAGACGACCGCCTCGAGCCAGGTCGTGGCGGGGGAGAAGTTGAAGACGCCCTTGAGCAGGGTGCCGAGCAGCGAGCCCGGCGGCACCTGCTCGCTGACGTCGAAGGCGAGGCTGTCGAGGCCGGGCAGGATCCCCGCCTCCTGCAGGTCGTGCACGCCGTACGCCAGGACGCCGGCGGCGACGAGGATGAGCAGTGCGCCGGTCCAGGTGAAGAACCTCTGCAGGTCGATGCGCAGCACCCCGCGGTAGAAGGCGAAGCCCATCGCCACCGCGGTCAGGATGCCGAGCAGCGCGCCCACCAGCGGCGCCAGGGTCGAGCCGCCGTCGCGGGTCGCGGCCTGCGTGGCCGACCAGATGAAGAGCGCGGTCTCGAGCCCCTCGCGGCCCACCGCGAGGAAGGCGACCACGACCATCGAGCCCCCGCCCGCCTCGGCGGCGGCGTCGACGCGTCCGCGGAGCTCGCCGGAGAGGTCGCGGGCGTGCCGCGCCATCCAGAAGATCATCCAGGTGACGAAGCCGACCGCGACGATCGAGAGCGTGCCGCCGATCGCCTCCTGGGCCTCGAAGGTGAGCCGGCGCGGGCCGAAGGTGAGCAGCGCCCCGAAGCCCACCGAGAGCGCCACGGCGAGGCCGACGCCCGCCCAGATGCGGGGGAGCAGGTCGGCGCGGCCCGAGCGCACGAGGTAGGCGACGAGGATGACCACGACGAGGCTGGCCTCGAGCCCCTCACGGAGTCCGATGAGGTAGTTGCCGAGCGGGAAGGCGTCCATGCGGTGGCATCCTGGGGATGAGGTAAGGCTTGCCTTCGTACGCTAGACCCAGGTCGTTGCCCGTGGCAACGAGGGTGTGCGCGGTGTCACGCCGGCGGGCTTGCGCACGGGCTGCGGGGTTCGCCTCCGGTCAGTGCAGGCCCAGGCCGCGGAGGAGCGCGTCGATCCGGCGCCGACGGGTCTCGGGACGCGCGGCGTCCTCGACCGGCTGCAGCAGGCGGCGCCGCTCGGCAGGCGGTCGGGCCTCGAAGGCGTCCAGGAGTCCCGCGTCGGTGAGCGCGTCGCGCACGTCCGGCGGCAGGGGGACGTGGTCGGGGTCGGCGGGCCGCAGTCGGCACCGGACCACGTCGCCGGGGGTGACGGCGAGCCGGCGCTGCAGGCCCTTGCCGACGTAGGCGAAGGCGTCCGGGATGACGTCGGCACGGTTGAGCCCGACGTTGACCTCCACGTCCTCCACCGTGCCCTCGACGCGCCGGGTCCGCTGGGCCCGCGCTGCGGCCTCCAGGGACGCGTCGAGGCGGATCACCGTGTAGACGTTGCGCCCCCAGGCCAGCGGCTCGACGAGAGCGTCGAACTCGACCCAGGTCCGCGGTTGGCTCACGTGGGCCAGTGTGCCGCGCGGTGCGCGCCGGCCAGCCGTGGTGGTGCCCCAGGCAGGAGTCGAACCTGCGACCTTTCGCTTAGGAGGCGGCTGCTCTATCCGCTGAGCTACTGGGGCCCCTCCGGCCGAGCGGGAGACCGTCGGCCAGCAGGCACACATCTTGTCAGCCTCCTCGCTCGTCACCCACCAGGGACCTGCGCACCCGCTGGACCCGGGTCGTCGCCCGGGGACGCGAGGGCGCTGGCTCGTCACTCGCGTCGGTGGAAGCGGACGCGGCCGTCTGCGGTCGTCTCGTGGCGGTAGCCGGGGTGGGTCAGGCGGCGGTGGTGCGGCCCGCACAGCAGCCGACCGTTGGCCAGGTCGGTGGGCCCGCCTCGCGCCCAGGGGATGACGTGGTCGACCTGGCACATCGCCGCGGGCACCGTGCAGTGCTCGGCGCGGCAGGTGCGCTGGGCGAGGGTCAGGGCCAGGCGCTGGGCCTTGGTGAAGAGCCGCTGGGTGGTGCCGAGGTCGAGGACCTGACCGGCCCCGCCGAGGACCGCGGGGATGAGTCGGTGGCGGGCGGCCAGCCGCCGGGCCTCGCGCGCGGAGATCCGGGCGCCGGTGTCGAGGGTGGCGACCCCGGCCCGGTCGAGCCGGTGGAGCAGGTCGTCGAGGGTCATGGTGACCACCACGGTCGCGTCCCCGCCGCCGGTGGCGGGGAGGTCCTCGGCGCGGAGGCGCTCCAGCAGCTCGCAGAACGCCTGCCCACGACGCACCGGTG
>JBQGFI010000276.1:0-2508 GCA_052040065.1 Marmoricola sp. | reverse complement strand
ACGATCGTGGTCTTGCCGGCGCCGTTGGGGCCGAGCAGCGCGTGAATGCTGCCGGCCGGGACGGTCAGGTCGACGCCCCGGAGGACCGCGGTGCGGCCGTAGGACTTGGTGAGCCCACTGAGCTCGATGGCGGTGGTCGGTGACATGGCACCACCGTGCAGCCCTGACGCTGCGTCAGGGTCAAGCCCGCTCGTCGGCTAGGTCAGGAAGGCGATGAGCAGCACCATCGGCAGCGAGACCACCGAGGCGATGCTCGTCACCATCGTCATCGACTTCAGCGCCCCCGAGGTGGTCAGGCCGAGCAGCGACTTGAACATCCAGAAGAAGTTGCTGTTGACCGTGAGCGCGAACATCGCGCCCGAGGCGATCGCCAGGCCGATGGCGATCGGGGCCACGTCGATGGAGCCCAGGACGGGGCCGATGATGCCGGCGGCGGTGATGGCGGCGACCGACACCGACCCGATCGCCAGGTGCAGCACGGCGGCGATGAACCACGCGAGCAGCACGCTGGTCACCACGGCCGCGCCCTCGCTGGCCGAGAACAGGCCCGCCAGCGTGGCGTCCATGCCGGTGGCCTCGATCACGGCACCGAGCGAGCCGCCGATGCCGGTGATGAGCAGGATCTCGCCCGTGGTGTGGAAGCCGGTCGAGAGCGCCTCGTCGGTGCGCTCGCGACCGCTGGCCGCGCGGGCGAGCACGTACGCGCCCAGGAGGCCGACGAAGAGCGCCACGTTGGCGTCGCCCAGGAAGGCGATGAAGGCGTTGGAGAAGCCGAGCAGCTCGGCGAAGGCGCCGAAGGCGATCATCAGCAGCGGCACCAGGATCGGCAGCAGCGAGACCAGCAGCGGCACGTCGACGTCGTCGCGGTTGGCGGCCTCGCCGGGCCCGGTTCCCGCCGTGCCCACCGCCGTGCCCACCGCCGTGCCCTCCCCGGGGCCCTCCTCGAGGTGCATCGGGTCGTCGGGGTCCTCGTCCTTGTCGGGCTTCCAGTAGCCGGTGCGCAGCAGCAGGCTGAAGAGGTACGTCGTGATCAGCGCGGTCAGCGGCCCCAGCACGACGCCGTAGAGCAGCCAGGTGCCGAGCGGCACGTCGAGCAGGCCGGCGATGGACACCGCGGCCAGGCCGGGGATGACGAAGACGTAGCCGGAGAAGATGCCCGTGCCGATCGCGCCGGCCAGCTGCGCCAGGCCGCGCGGGCCCATGTGCGGCGCGGAGGATCGCGCGATCGGCGAGGCCAGCACCACCTGCACGTCGACGTAGATCGAGGGGAAGACCGTGGAGAGGGCGGCGGTCAGGGCGTAGGGCAGCCGGTGCGCGCCGACCACCCGCAGCAGCGCCCGCACCAGCTTGCGGAAGGTGCCCAGCGAGTGCAGCAGGGCACCGATGAGCACGCCGAAGCCGATCAGCAGGCCGACCTCGGCCATGATCGAGCCGAAGCCCCCGGTGATCGCGACCACGGTGTCGGCGAACCCCACCCCGGCGGCGAGCCCGAGGTAGAGGCACGCGATCACCAGCGAGATCACCGGGTCGACCTTGACCCAGATGATCAGGCCGACCACGATCACGATCGCGACGGCGGTGTGGACGACCTCCACGGTGACCTCCCTGCTCGAGTGGGCTCACCCTAGGGGTCGGGCCACCTCCGGCTCAGGGGGCACCGCGCCGCAGCACCACGGCCGACCAGCCGTCGACCGCCGTGAGGGCGAGCATCACGACCCCCGTCGTCCTGGCCGTCCTGCTCCGCTCACGCAGCAGCCGGACACCCACGGTGGCGTTCACGACCGCCCGGGCGCCCACCCAGGGCCACCGGCCCGGCGCCAGCAGCAGACCCGGCGCGAGCGCCACGTCGGAGAGCCCGATCAGCCGCAGCAGCCGTGCGTCGTCCACCCCGCTCAGCCCTGCGAGGCGCTCGGGGGCCAGCAGCAGCGCGGGTCCGGCGACCGCCGTCACCGCCCCGGCGGTGAGGGCGTTGCGGCGGGCCTGCTCCGGCGTCATCGCGCCAGCGTAGGGGCAGGAGGCCCTGCGGGGGAGGCCTCAGTAGTGCGCGACGTCGGCGAAGCGGGAGAGGTGGCCCTGGAAGGCGACGACGACGTCGCGGGTGGGGCCGTTGCGGTGCTTGGCCACGATGATGTCGGCCTCTCCGGCGCGGGGCGACTCCCGCTCGTAGGCGTCCTCGCGGTGCAGCAGCATCACGATGTCGGCGTCCTGCTCGATCGAGCCCGACTCGCGCAGGTCCGACATCATCGGCCGCTTGTCGGCGCGCTGCTCGGGCCCACGGTTGAGCTGGGAGAGCGCGATCACCGGCACCTCGAGCTCCTTGGCGAGCAGCTTGATCTGCCGGGAGAACTCCGAGACCTCGACCTGGCGCGACTCGACCTTCTTGCCCGAGGTCATCAGCTGCAGGTAGTCGATCACGATCAGCCGCAGGCCGTGGCGCTGCTTGAGCCGCCGCGCCTTGGCCCGGATCTCCATCATCGTCATGTTGGGGCTGTCGTCGATGAACATCGG
>JBQGFI010000275.1:0-5442 GCA_052040065.1 Marmoricola sp. | reverse complement strand
ACCACAACCCCACCCCGCCCGTGGAGTACATGGGGGGCGAGATCTGATCCGGGACACTCGCGCACCCGCCCTGGGCCCGGGGCGCTTCGGCCCCGGGGGCCCTTCGGCTTGTCCGGACCGCACGCGTGCGGCACCGGCGTCGGCGTAAGTCGTCGCCGGCAGCACTCACGCCGCACCCCGCGACCTCACCGGCTGGCCGGTGACGTCGCCGAGTGCGGCGTGAGGGTCGGTCAGTCGGCCTTCTTGCCGAGGGTGCCGAGGTAGAGCTCGATGACGCGGGGGTCGTCGGCCAGCGAGCGACCGGTGCCCGTGTAGGCGCTGCGGCCCTGGTCGAGCACGTAGCCGCGGTCGCAGATCTGCAGGCACCGGCGGGCGTTCTGCTCGACCATGACGACCGAGACGCCGGCCTGGTTGATGTTGCGCGTCTGGACGAAGACCTCGTCCTGCATCACCGGCGACAGGCCGGCCGAGGGCTCGTCGAGCAGGAGCACGGACGGCTCCATCATCAGCGCGCGGCCCATCGCCACCATCTGGCGCTCGCCGCCCGAGAGCGAGCCCGCGCGCTGCTTGCGGCGGGTGCCCAGGGCGGGGAAGATCCCCGTCACGAAGTCGAAGCGCTGGGAGAACTTGCCGGGCTCCTGGTAGCAGCCCATCTCGAGGTTCTCCTCGATGGTGAGGCTGGGGAAGACGTTGTTGGTCTGCGGCACGAAGCCGATGCCCTTGGAGACCAGCTGGTCGGCCCGCTGGTTGGTGATCTCCTGGCCCTTGAGCTCCACGGTGCCGCTGTGGACGTTGACCAGGCCGAACATCGCCTTGAGCAGCGTGGACTTGCCGGCGCCATTGGGGCCGATGATGCCGACCAGCTCGCCGGGGTGGCAGTAGAGGTCGGCGCCGTTGAGGATGTTGACGCCCGGCAGGTAGCCCGCGATGAGGTTGTCCGCGCGGAGCACGGCACCCTCCGCCGCGGCGAGGTGCGCGTCGCGCTCCGGGCTGGTGGTGTCCTGCTCGCTCACGACTTCTTCTCCTCCTCGATCTCGGCCAGCGCCTCGGCCTCGAGCTTCTCCTCGTCGAGCTCGCTGAGGTCGGTGTCGTGGTGGGCGCCCAGGTAGGCGTCGATGACGCGGGGGTCGGCCATCACGGCCTCGGGCGTGCCCTCGGCGACGATGCTGCCCTGGGCCATCACGATCACCCAGTCGGAGATGTCGCGGACCATGTCCATGTCGTGCTCGACGAAGAGCACGGTGCGGCCCTCGTCGCGCAGCGACTTCACGTGGCCGAGCAGCGACTGCTTCAGCGCCGGGTTCACGCCGGCCATCGGCTCGTCGAGCATGATCATCTCGGGGTCGACCATCAGGGCGCGGGCCATCTCGAGCAGCTTGCGCTGGCCGCCCGAGAGCGAGCCGGCGAAGTCCTCGCGCTTCTTGGCGAGCAGGAAGCGGTCGAGCAGCGCGTCGGCGCGCACGGTGTTGTCGTCCTCCTGCTTGCGCCACAGCGAGGGGAAGATCGCCGACCAGAAGCGCTCACCCCGCTGCCCGGTGGCGCCCAGGCGCATGTTCTCGATCACGGTCAGCTTCGCCAGCACCTTGGTGAGCTGGAAGGTGCGCACCATGCCCATCCGGGCGACCTTGTAGGAGGCCACCTTGCGCAGCGAGGAGCCGTTGAAGGACCAGTCGCCCTCGTCGGGCTCGTCGAAGCCGGTGAGCAGGTTGAACAGCGTGGTCTTGCCCGCGCCGTTGGGGCCGATCAGCGCCGTGATGACGCCGCGCTGGATCTCGATGTGACCGACGTCGACGGCCTTGAGGCCACCGAACCGGCGCACCAGGCCGCTGCCGACGAGGATGGGGTCCGGCTTGGGGGCACCCGGGTCGTTGGGCACCTCGCGCAGCGCGGCCCGGGCGGCGGCGACGTCGACGCCGCCGGTGCTCTCGGGTGTGGTCTCAGCGGCCATCGATCGCGATCTCCCTACGGTCGCCGAAGATCCCCTGGGGTCGGAAGATCATCAGCAGCATGAGTGCCAGGCCGACCAGGATGAAGCGCACCAGGCTGGCCTGTTGGTTGGACATGATCACCTCGGGGATCAACGGGTCGGCCCCGCTGGTGGCCTGGCTGAACAGTGCGCCCAGGCCGGACAGCAGGAACCAGAAGATGATCGCACCGACCACCGGGCCGAGCACCCGGGCCGCTCCACCGATCAGCAGCGCGGTGTAGGCGAAGAAGGTGATGTTGGTGCCGTAGTCGCTGGGCACCACCGAGGCCTGTCGCAGGGCCAGGAAGAGCCCGGCGAGGCCGCCGAAGACACCACCGAGGACCAGGGCCTGCATCTTGTAGGCGAAGACGTTCTTGCCCAGCGAGCGCACCGCCTGCTCGTCCTCGCGGATCGAGCGCAGCACGCGGCCCCACGGGCTGCGCATCAGCACGAACACCAGCAGGCTGCACAGGGCCACCAGGATCCACCCGACGGTGGCCGCCCACAGGTCGTTGCGGCTCAGGGCGAAGATGCCGAGGTCGATCCCCGAGCTGTAGGGGTTGAGGTCCTGGAAGGGACGGGCGTAGCCGGTGAGGCCGTTGGAGCCGCCGAAGACGTCGCGCATCTCGACCGACCCGAAGACCAGGCGCAGGATCTCGGCCGTCGCGATCGTCGCGATGGCGAGGTAGTCGGCGCGCAGCCGCAGCGTCGGGAAGCCCAGCACGACCGCCAGCACCACGGGCATCAGCAGCGCCATGACGAGGCCGGCCACGAAGGGCAGGTCCATGATGACGATCGGCACGGCCAGGCCGTACGCCGCGACCGACATGAAGCCGGCCTGACCGAAGTTGAGCAGCCCGGTGTAGCCGAAGTGCACGTTGAGCCCGATCGCGGCCAGTGCGAGCACGATCGCCTGGGGACCGAGCGCCTGCGACAGCGCGGCGCGGAGGATCTCGAACAAGTCCATGACGTAACCCCCTCTACCCGACGCGCTGACGACGGCCCAGGATGCCCTGGGGACGGATGAGCAGGACCAGGATCAGCACCACGAGGGCGCCCACCTCCTTGATCGAGGACGGCACCCCGAAGAGCGGCCCGACCTCGACCATGAAGCCGATGACCATCGACCCGAGCAGCGCGCCCCAGATCGTGCCGAGACCGCCCAGCGTCACCGCGGCGAAGACCAGCAGCAGCAGCTTGAAGCCCATCAGGAAGTTGACCTGCGAGTTGACCGCGAGCAGCGCACCGGCCAGGCCGGAGAGCGCCGTGCCGAGGATCCACGCCGCGGCGACCA
Organism: Marmoricola sp.; assembly: GCA_052040065.1. Lineage (GTDB taxonomy): Bacteria > Actinomycetota > Actinomycetes > Propionibacteriales > Nocardioidaceae > Marmoricola. Next base: position 2,182 of record JBQGFI010000275.1, on the reverse strand, counting down.
CGCCGTCGACCCTCATCCCGGAGCTCGCGGCGAGCGGCGGGTTGTCGGAGACCGCGCGCATCGCCTTGCCCAGACGGGTCTTCATCAAGGCGATGCAGGTCACGGCGATCACGACGATCCCGACCAGGATGATGACGATCTCCTTGTCGGCGATCGCGATCGGCCCGTAGGTCTGCCGCTGCTGCGTCGTGTACTCGCTCAGCGACTTGGTCTGCGGGCCGAAGAAGTACTGGAAGAGGTAGCGCAGGAACAGTGCGAAGCCGATCGAGACGATCATCATCGCGATCAGTCCGGTGCCGCGCTTGCGCAGCGGTCGCCACAGGCCGCGCTCCTGGACCCACCCGAAGGCCGCGGCGAAGACCATGGCCAGCAACCCGGCCGCGATCACCGGGAGCCCGAAGGAGACGTTGAAGACCCACGTCATCAGGCCGCCGAAGGTGATCAGCTCGCCGTGGGAGAAGTTCGTCAGGCCGGTGGTGCCGAAGATCAGCGAGAGACCCAGGGCCGCCAGTGCCGTGATCAGGCCGAACTTCAGGCCCGAGACGAGCGCCGCCGACAGCTGGAACCCGAAGCCGGCGGTGTCGGCCGCCTGGGTGCCGATGTTGTAGACGACGATGTTGGCGCCGTTGAGCGGGGCCCGCACCTCCCGGGTGTTGCCGGTGTCGTCGTCGAGGGCGATGCCGTCGGGCAGCGTCTCCTCGTCGAGCTCCACGGTGTAGGTGCCGCTGCCGGGGATCTCGATGATCGCGATGCCGTTGTCGGCCGTCTCGGCCGAGCCCAGCTCGCCGCCGTCGGCGTCGGTCGCGCTCATGGTCACGCCCGGCACCGGCTCGCCCTCGTCGAGCAGGCGCACCGAGAGGTACGGCCCGTCCGGGATGGTCGGGGCGGCGCTCTCGGACTCGGTCGGGGAGGGCTCGTCGGTGGGCTCGGCCGCGACGGGGGTGCCCGCCGCGGTGGTGCGTCCCTCGGCCACGGCCTGGGCGGCCGTGGGAAGCAGGAGGAACACGAGCAGCACCGCCAGTGCCACTAGTCGTCTCGCCACGCAGGATCTCCTCGTCGGCTTGCCTGGGCTGTGGGTCCGGGGCAGTTTAGGAGCAAGACGGCGCGCGCCGTGCCCCCGAGGCACGATCTGGTGGGCGCCGTTGCCGAACGGTGACCTTCGGGTCTAGCCCGGTGGCGCGGAAGCGGCCGTCCCACCGGGTCCGTGCTGGACCACGCCGTCGGCCACCTGGCGCATCGAGAGCCGCAGGTCCATCGCGGTCTTCTGGATCCAGCGGAAGGACTCCGGCTCGGAGAGCCCGAGCTGCTGCTGCAGCACGCCCTTGGCCCGGTCGAGCGCCTTGCGGGTCTCCAGCCGGTCGCTGAGGTCGGCCACCTCGGCCTCGAGCTGGGTCAGCTCGGCGTAGCGGCTCACGGCCATCTCGATCGCCGGCACCAGGTCGGCCTGGGTGAAGGGCTTGACCAGGTAGGCCATCGCACCCGCGTCGCGGGCGCGCTCGACCAGCTCGCGCTGGGAGAAGGCGGTCAGCATGACCACCGGGGCGATCCGCGCCCTCGCGATGCGCTCGGCGGCGGCGATCCCGTCGAGCCTCGGCATCCGCACGTCCATCAGGACCAGGTCGGGGCGCAGCTCCTCGACCAGCGACACCGCCCGCTCCCCGTCGGCGGCCTCGCCGACCACGGCGTACCCGAGCTCGACCAGCATCTCGGCGAGGTCCATCCGGATCAGTCCCTCGTCGTCGGCGATGACGACGCGGCGGGTGGTGCTCGTGCTGCTCGGGTCGGCGGTCACGGGCAGCAGCGTAGTGGCCGTGGGGTAGCGTGACGCCGCCCGGTGAGACGACCTGCGTCCCGGAGCCCCGGTATCCCAACGGCAGAGGAAGCGGTCTCAAACACCGTCCAGTGTGGGTTCGAGTCCCACCCGGGGCACGTGCGCCTCAGCGGCGGTAGGCCGGAGCCACCTCGTTGATCGCGTCGCCCATCTTGTGGATCCGCAGCGCGTTGGTCGAGCCGGGGATGCCGGGCGGGCTGCCGGCGATGATGACGACGAGGTCGCCCTCCTCGACGCGGCCGCTCTGCAGCAGCTGCTCGTCGACCTGGCGGACCATCTCGTCGGTGTGCTCCACGGCGGCCGTCTTGAAGGTCTCGACACCCCAGGTCATCGAGAGCTGCGAGCGCACCT
>JBQGFI010000274.1:0-12389 GCA_052040065.1 Marmoricola sp. | reverse complement strand
TGTTGATCACCTTGCGCATCCGCTCCGACCCGCCCTCGGGGGCGAAGGTGAGGCCCGAGCGGCGGCCGTTGCGGGAGAACTCGTTGGCGAGGGTGATGTTGAAGGCGTCGACGCGCGTGGAGGGCAGCGACAGCGAGACGTTGGTGCCCTCGTAGCGGTCGGCGAGCCCGCTCGCGACCTCGCCGATCTCGGAGTGGTCGGCGCTGGAGAGCGAGAGCAGGCCGACCTCCTCGAAGCCGCTCTGCTTGATGCCGTTGTCGACCATCTCGCCGATGGTGGTGATCGAGCGCTCCCGCACGGGGCGCGTGATCATGCCGGCCTGGCAGAAGCGGCAGCCGCGGGTGCAGCCACGGAAGATCTCGACGCTGAAGCGCTCGTGCACCGTCTCGGCGAGCGGCACGAGGGGCTTGCGCGGGTAGGGCCAGGAGTCGAGGTCCATCAGGGTGTGCTTGTGCACCCGGTCGGGCACGCCCGGCCGGTTGGGGCGGGTGCCCAGCAGCGTGCCGTCGGCGGCGTACGTCGCGTCGTAGAAGCGCGGCACGTAGACGCCGCCGCTGGCGGCGAGGCGGAGGAGCAGGCCGTCGCGGCCACCGGGACGGCCCTCGCGCTTCCACTCCCGCGTCACCTCGCTGATGCCGAGCACGACCTCCTCGCCGTCGCCCAGCACCACCGCGTCGACGAAGTCGGCGACCGGCTCGGGGTTGAAGGCGGCGTGCCCACCGGCCACGACGACGGGCTCGTCGTCACCGCGGTCGGCGGTGCGGATCGCGATGCCGGCGAGGTCGAGCGCCGTGAGCATGTTGGTGTAGCCGAGCTCGGTGGCGAAGGAGAGGCCGAGCAGGTCGAAGTCGCGGACCGCGCGGTGGCCGTCGACGGTGAACTGCGGGATGCCCTCGGCGCGCATCACCGCCTCCATGTCGGGCCACACGGCGTAGGTGCGCTCGGCGAGCACGCCCTCGCACTCGTTGAGCACCTCGTAGAGGATCTGGACGCCCTGGTTGGGCAGGCCGACCTCGTAGGCGTCGGGGTACATCAGGGCCCACCGGACCTCGGTCGCGGACCACTCCTTGCTGACGGAGTTCAGCTCGCCGCCGACGTACTGGATCGGCTTGCTGACGTTCGGCAGGTGTGGCTCGAGCCGGGCGAAGAGTGACTCACCAGGTGAGACGCGCATGCATGGACCTTCCACCATCGGGGGATGTTCCACCCTACGTGTCTGCCCGGACACGTCCCAAAACAACCAGTCCCGTCCTTGGGGGAGGTCCGAGACCGGTGGAGGCCGTCACCGCCTGGCGTCCGTCGCGACGCCTCTCGATGCCTGCCCTGAGGGCGCTCTGGGCGGTGTGCCTGGTCGCGACCCCGCTGACCCACGTCGCCCAGCAGGCGGCGCTCCCCGAGGTGGTCACGCTGCGGCTCTCCAGCGTGGTCGCCTTCGTGTGGCTGGTGCTGGTCTGGGTCTGGACGTCCGGCCGGCCGGGGCGGCTGCTCCGAGTGGGCGCCACCGCGCTGCTCTGGGGCGCGCTCTCGCTCCCCACCCTGCTGCTGCTCGGGCTCTCCCCCGAGCAGGCGCTCCGCGAGTGCGCGGCCACCCTCGTGCAGGTCGTGGTGGCCCTGGCCTGCTACCGATGGCGGATCGGCGACGACAACCTCGCGCCGCACCGCCCCGGCGACGTCGCGGCGCTCTTCGTCGCCGTCCTGGTCGGCACCGCGGCGGCCACCCCGGTGCTGCCGGGCGGTGCCGAGGTGCTCACGGGGCAGCCGCCCGGCCTGCCTCTGGCCGCCTGGCTGCTCACCGGTGCCTCCCACACCTTCATCGGCGCCGCGTGCCTGCTGCTGCTGGTGCAGCGACGCCCCCGCGCGGAGGCGCTCCCCACCCGCCTGCTCGACGTCTACCTGCTGCTCGTCGCCACCGGGGCGGCCGTCGGCCTGGAGGTCAGCTTCCCCGCCCTCTCGCTCTCGTGGCTGGTGCTGCTGCCCGCGGTGTGGGCCGGGCTGCTGATGGGCCCGTGGGCCACCGCGGCCTACAGCCTGGCCACCGCGGTCGCGGTGCTCACGGCCACGTCGGCGCAGGTCGCCCTCGGCCTGCGGGCGCTCGACCTAGACCTGCTGCTCGACAACTGCCTGATGGCCGCCTTCGTGCTGGTCGCGCTGCTGCTCTCCCAGGTGCGCGACCAGCGCGCCCACCTCGGCCACGAGGTGGTCCGACGGCGGCAGGAGGCCGTCGACCAGGCCGGCCTGCTCGAGACGCTGCTGGCCTCGAGCGACGAGGCCCTGGTGCTGCTGGACCCGCAGGGCCGGGTACAGCTGCACAACCCCGCCGCGGCCACCCTGCTCGGCGACGACCGGCTGCTCACCGAGCCCCGCAAGTGGCTGCGCAGCCCCAGCGACCTACCGGTGCGCTTCAGCTACACCTTCCACCGCGGCCCCGGAGACGACGACGCCACCCGGATCCTGGCCGTGCAGCTGGCCTCCGTGCAGTACGCCGGCGCCGACGGCATCGTCGCGGTGGCGCGCGACGTCACCCACGAGCACCGGCGCATCGAGGAGCTCGCCAGCTTCGCCGCCGTCGCGGCCCACGACCTGAAGAGCCCGCTCGCCGCCGTGCAGGGATGGCTCGAGGTCGCCGAGGAGGTCGTCGGCACCGATCACGTCCGGGCCCGGCACGCCGTGCGACGGGGGCGCAGCGCCGCCCGGCGGATGGTCACCGAGATCGACGACTGGCTGGCCTACACCGTGGCCCGTGAGGGCGAGCTGCACCCCGAGCGGGTCGCCCTCGAGCCGGTGCTCCACGAGATCGCCGCCAGCCACCAGGACGCCGACTTCCACTTCGAGGTCGACCACGTGGTCCTCGCCGACCGCGTCCTGCTGCGCCACCTGCTCGCCAACCTGGTCGGCAACGCCGTGAAGTACACCCCCTCGGGCGAGCGGCCCTCGGTGCAGGTCTCCAGCTCCCTCGACGACGACGGCTGGGTGCGCCTGCTCGTCGTCGACGCCGGCATCGGCATCCCCGCCGGCGAGGAGCTCGCGGTCTTCGAGCCCTTCCGCCGCGCCTCGACCGCCGGCTCCTACGAGGGCTCCGGGCTCGGCCTGGCGCTGTGCAAGCGCATCGTGCGCCGGCACGGCGGCAGCATCTCGGCGCGGCGCAACGACCCCGGGCCGGGCACCGAGATCGCCGTCACCCTGCCCGCCGACCGCGCCCGGGCCGTCAGCGAGGCGGCGGCGACCCCGCAGCGCGACGTGGCGGAGCGCGGCGCGTGAGCGCTCACGCCCTCCCTGTCCTCAGGGGGCGCCGCGCTCGTCCTCCTGGCGGTCGGCCACGCCGGTGAGGTCGTCGACGAGCAGCAGCCCGCGATCGACCTGTCCGGCGCGGTAGGAGGCCCGACCCAGCATGTGGCCGGCCACGGGTGCGGTGACCATCTGGGCCAGCACGACCAGGCCGAGCAGCGCCGCGACCCGCGCGTCGCGCAGCTCCAGGGTGAGCCCGGCGGCCACCAGCATCAGCCCGAGCACCTGCGGCTTCGTGGCCGCGTGCATCCGGGTCAGCAGGTCGGGGAAGCGCAGCACCCCGACGGCCGCGACCAGGCTCAGCAGCGAGCCGAGCAGCAGCAGCAGGGCGCCGAGCACGTCGAGCAGGTCGGTCCAGGTCATCGCGGCGCCTCCTGCTCGGAGCCCGCCGGGTCGCCCGAGCCCGCCGGGTCGCTCGGGGCCGCCCCGTCGCCGTCGTCGGACTCGACGTCGTCGCTCCCCGGGCTGAAGCGAGCGACGCTCACCGAGCCCACGAAGCCGAGCAGCGTGGCGACCAGCAGCAGCGGGAGGTTCTCCCCGTCGCGGCGGATCGCGGCGTCGAGGGCGATGCCGGTGATGGTGATCGTGACGAGCACGTCGAAGGACATCGCGCGGTCGAGCATGGTCGGGCCGCGGGTGATCCGTGCGGTGACCATCAGCGCGGAGAGCGCCAGCACCATCGCGCTGGTCAGCAGCAGCGCCGTGACGAGGCCGCTCACGACGCCACCCCCGTCGTCGACCCCTCCGGCTCGGGGAGCACCTCGGCGCCGAAGGCGCGCACCACACGCCGCTCCTGGGCCCAGACCCGCTCGCGGAAGCGCTCGATGTCGGCCTCGTCGCGCACGTCGATGACGTGCAGGAAGAGGGTGTGGCTGGCGCGGTGGGCCTCCACGACCACGCTCCCGGGCACCAGGGAGAGCAGCTCGGCCACGACCACCTGCACGAAGTCGGACTCCGAGCGCAGCGGCACCCGCACGATGGCGTTGCTCAGCGGCTTGGGCGGCTTGATCGTGATCCACGCGACCTGCAGGCTCGCGACCACCACGTCGCCGAGGAACCTCGCGAGCAGCACGACGACCGCGACCGGACGCACGCGGACCTGCATCCGCAGCGGCGGCAGCGGCAGGACGAAGCACACCAGCACGCCGACGACGACGCCCCCGACGAGGGACAGCAGGCTGTAGGAGCCCCACAGCACCCACCAGAAGGCGGCCAGCCACAGCACCATCGGCCACTGCACGGCGCGGTAGCGGGTGAGCCGGACGTTGCCGCGGCGGGTGGTGCGCGTGTACGGGCTCACTCCCCCGCCCCCTGCTCCACCGCGGTCAGGTACGGCGTGCGGCTCATCAGGTCGGCCGCGGCCCGGTCGGTGTAGGTGTAGAGCGGGCCGGCGAGCACCGTGAGGGACAGGCTGACCACGATCAGCCCCGCGGTCGGCCAGGTCATCAGCCAGGGCAGCCGGTCGGGCAGGCTGCCGGCGCGGAGCAGCTGGTGCAGGTCACGCTCGCCGGAGTCGCGGTCGTGCACGTCGCGGGCCGCCGTGACGTCGTCGCGACCGAAGGCGACGGCACCGACGTGCACGTGGCCGCGGTGGGCCACCATCGGCGGCGCGGCGTCCGTGACGTCGTCGGCCTCGGGGTCGGAGAGCAGCCGCGCCATCTCGTGCGCCTGCTCCGGCGAGCGCCAGAAGGCGAGCGCCCACGTCTTCGCCACGGCGTACAGCGTGAGCAGGCTGGTCAGGGTGCCCCCCGCGACCAGCAGCAGCGCGAGCCACGTGCCCTCGTCGAGACCCGCCTGGAGCAGCCCCACCTTGCCGATGAAGCCCGACATCGGCGGGATGCCGGCCAGGTTCATCGCCGGCACGAAGAACAGCACGCCGAGGAGCGGGAAGAGCCGCGCGAGGCCACCGAGCCGGAGCAGCGCCGTGCTCCCCGCACGACGCTCGATCAGGCCGACGACCAGGAAGAGCGCGGTCTGGATGGTGATGTGGTGCGCGACGTAGAAGATCGCCCCCGACATGCCGGCCTCGGTCGCCAGGCCGACCCCCAGGATCATGTAGCCGATGTGGCTCACCAGGGTGAAGGAGAGCATGCGCTTGATGTCGGACTGGGCGATGGCACCGAGGATGCCGATCAGCATCGTCGCGAGCGCGGCCCACAGCAGCAGGCCCGAGAGCGGGCTCTCGGGGAAGAGCAGCGTCTGCGTCCGGATGATGGCGTAGACCCCGACCTTGGTCAGCAACCCGGCGAAGACCGCCGTGACGGGCGCGGGCGCCGTGGGGTAGCTGTCGGGCAGCCACAGCGAGAGCGGGAAGACCGCCGCCTTGATCGCGAAGGTGGTGAGCAGCAGCAGCTGGATCATCAGGCTGGTCGACGACGGCAGCTCGTCGAGGCGCACCGCCACCTGGGCGAGGTTGAGGGTGCCGACCGCGGCGTACGTCGTGGCGATGGCGATGAGGAAGAGCATCGAGGACAGCACGTTGACGACGACGTAGATCGTGCCCGCGCGCACCCGGGCGCTGGTGCCCCCCAGCGTCAGCAGCACGTAGCTGGCGAAGAGCAGCATCTCGAAGCTGACGAAGAGGTTGAAGAGGTCACCGGCCAGGAAGGCGTTGGCCACGCCGGCGACCAGGGTCAGGAAGGTGGGGTGGTAGATCGAGACCGGCGTCTCGGCCTCGTCGCCGGTCATGCCCTGGCCGAGGGAGTACAGCAGCACCGCCAGCGTCACGAGGGCCGAGACGAGCAGCATCAGCGCGGCGAGCCGGTCGGCGACCAGGGCGATGCCGAGGTCGCGCCAGCCACCGAGCCACAGCACCTGCGGCCCCTGCTGGTCGGCCGCCCAGAGCAGCACCGCCGAGACGGCGACCACCGCGGTGAGCACCACGACGCTGACCGTGCGCTGCGCCCGGGGCCAGCGCGACATCATCAGGGCCGCGCCGCTGCCCAGCAGCGGGAGCAGCACGGGGATCGGCACCAGGCCGGCGTACTCGTTCACGAGCCGTCCTCCTCTCCCGGTGTCTCCTCGTCGTCGTCACCACTGGTGGTGAGCGAGTGGCTCTCGGACGTCGCGTCGGTGATGGCCAGGCGGCGGATGGTGGCGTCCTCGATGTCGTCCTGCACGTCGTCGTGCCCGTTGAGCTGCCAGCTGCGGTGCGCCATGGCCAGCACGAAGGCGACCGTGCCCAGCGTGATCACGATGGCGGTCAGGATCAGCGCCTGCGGCAGCGGGTCGGCCATGTCGGCGGGGTCGGCCGAGCCGTAGAAGGCCGACTCCCCCGCCGGGCCGCTCGCCACGATCAGCGCCAGGTTGATGCCGTTGCTCAGCAGCAGCAGCCCGACCAGGACGCGGGTGAGGCTGCGCTCGAGCATCAGGTAGACGCCCGAGCCGCACAGCACCGCACAGGTGAGCACCAGCGTGAGGTTGACCTCCATCAGCTGATCGCCCCCTGCTCGCCGGCCTGCTGCTCCACGGACCGCCCCCGGGCCGCGGCGGCCTCCCGCTCGGCCCGCAGGATCTGCCGGTCGAGCCGCGAGCCGAAGGTGCGCAGCAGGTCGAGCACCAGCCCCACGACGACGAGGTAGACCCCGATGTCGAAGCCGACCGACGAGACGAGGTGCACCTCGCCCAGCAGGGGCAGCGTGAGGTAGTAGTCGTTGGTCTGCAGCACCGCGCCGCCGAAGGCCACGGGGCCCAGGCCGGAGAGCGCGGCGACGAAGAGCCCGGAGCCGATCAGGGCGCCCGCGTCGATCGGTGCGGCCTCGTCGAGCTCGTAGCGCCCGCCCGCGAGGTAGCGCACCATCAGCGCCAGTCCGGAGACCATGGCGGCGGCGAAGCCCCCGCCCGGCAGGTTGTGGCCCGCGAGCAGCAGGTAGACCGAGAAGACCACGATCGTGTGGAACACCAGCGGGGTGACCACCTCGAAGATGATCGAGCGGCGGTCGGGGCTCAGCGTGCGCGGGCCGGGCAGCCACACCCGGCGGCCGGGACTGGTGGCCTGCTTCTCCACGCCCTCGGGGTAGGGGATGTCGTAGACCCGGCGGATCGAGGCCGAGCGCGAGTCGAGGAAGATCAGGCTGGCCACCCCCGTGGCCGCCACGACGAGCACCGAGATCTCGCCGAAGGTGTCCCAGGCGCGGATGTCGACCAGCGTCACGTTGACGACGTTGCGGCCGTAGCCGAACTCGTAGGCCATCTCGGCGAAGGTCTCCGAGATCGGGCGGCCCACGCGGTCGCTGCCCGCGACGAGCAGGAAGCCCGCCACGGCGAGCCCGACACCGGCGGACAGGGCGATCCGCCAGTAGCGGGTGAGCCGCAGCGGCCGGTCGGTGAAGTAGTCCGGGAGCCGCCGCAGCACCATCACGAAGACGACCAGCGTCACGGTCTCGACGAGCACCTGGGTCATCGCGATGTCGGGGGCCCCGTGCAGCAGGAAGAGCACCGCACAGCCGTAGCCGGAGACGCCGGCCAGGACGACCGCCCGGAGGCGGCGCCGCGAGCGCACCGTGAAGATCGCGGCCGCCACCATCACCAGCGCGACCATCAGCTGGGCGGGGCGGTCCCACACCCGCACCTGCAGCCGCTCGGCGCCGCCGTCGAGCAGCCCTGCCACCAGGGCCGACCCCGGCAGCAGCAGCACCACGCCGAGGATCACGGCGAGGTAGAAGGACACCGACCCGCGCTGGAAGGAGCCGGTGACCTCGACGGCGGCCCGGTCGACGGCGCGCATGGCGTAGCGGTAGAGGCCCTCGGCGGTGACCGGCGACGCCGTGCGCGCCTGCAGGCGGCACACCGCCTCGCGCCAGCGGAAGAGCGCCGCGCCCCCGAGCACGGTCAGCGCGGAGAGCAGCAGCGGCAGCTCCCAGCCGTGCCACAGGGCGAGGTACTCCTCGTGGGCGCCCGCCGGGAGCAGCGCGTCGTACGGCGCGATGGCCGCGGTGAGCGCGGCACCGGCGAAGCCGAGCACGAGGCCGAGCCCGGCGAGCAGCACCGGCGAGAGCGCGAAGCCGCCGGCCAGCGGCCGCTTCAGCACGGTGTCGGCGACGCCCCGCTTGGTGGCGAAGGTGCCCCAGTACCAGCGCAGCGTGTACGCCGCGGTGAAGGCCGAGCCCACGCCCAGCCCGAGGAGCACCAGGACGCCCGCCCAGGGGGCCACACCGGCGGTCTCGCCGTCGGCCAGCTCGAGGAGCGCCGCCCAGACCGTCTCCTTGCCCACGAAGCCGACCAGGGGCGGCAGCCCGGCCATCGAGAGGGCCGCCAGGGCCGCGGCGAACGCCAGCACCGGCAGGCGGCGTCCGAGACCGGAGAGCTGCTGGAGGTCGCGGGTGCCGGTGAGCTTGTCCACGATGCCGACGCTCAGGAAGAGCGTGGCCTTGAAGAGCGCGTGGGCGAGGAGCATGGCCATGCCCGCGAGGGCCGCGGTGCGGCTGCCGATGGAGAGCACCACGGTGAGGAAGCCGAGCTGGCTGACCGTGCCGTAGGCGAGCAGCAGCTTGATGTCGTTCTGCCGCAGCGCGCGCCACCCGCCCACCAGCATCGTCAGCGTGCCGAGCGTCAGCAGCGTGGCGTGCCAGCCCGGCACCCCGGCGAAGGCGGGCGCGAGCAGGGCGATCAGGTAGATGCCGGCCTTCACCATCGAGGCCGCGTGGAGGTAGGCGCTCACCGGGGTGGGGGCCGCCATCGCGCCCGGGAGCCAGAACTGGAAGGGCACCTGGGCCGACTTGCTGAGCGCCCCGACCAGGATGAGCATCACCGCGACCGTCGTGGCGGTCCCCGACGGCGGGTCCGCCAGGATCGTGCTGAGCCGCATCGTCCCGGCCTCGAGCCCGAGCAGCAGCATGCCGACGAACATGACCAGGCCACCCAGCGTGGTCACCACGAGCGCCTCGATCGCGGCGAGCCGGCTCGCCCGGGAGGTGGGGTCGATGCCGATCAGCAGGAAGGAGAAGACCGTGGTCAGCTCCCAGAAGACGAAGATCAGCATCAGGTCGTCGGCCAGGACCAGCCCGAGCATCGCCCCGACGAACGAGGTGAAGTGGGCGGTGAACGCCGCGAGGCCCGGGGAGTCGTCGGCGAAGTACCAGGCGCAGTAGGTCATCACCAGCACCCCGATGCCGGCCACCACCAGGGTCATCAACCACTGCAGGGCACCGAGCGAGAAGGCCAGGTCCATGCCGAGCCCCGCGATCCACGGGACCACCTGGGTGACCGCGCCGCCGTCGAGGACGGTGGCGGTGTGGCTGAGCGCCCACACGACGGCGGCCAGGGGTGCCAGGGCCAGCGGGAGGAAGGCTCGACGTCCGAGGAGGCGGACCAGCGCCGGCGCGCTCGCCGCCGCGAGGGCGTGCAGCACCACGAGCGCGAGCAAAGATCGGCCTCTCGGTCGACGGGGAGGTCGGAGCCCCATCCTAGGCGGGGCGCCGGCACCGCCGTGCGCTGGTCCCGATTCCGCCGACAGGGCCGGACGAGACCCCTACACTTGTCTCGGAGAGGGACAAATGCGACATTATGCCCAGGCTGCGCCTTCCCCGTCGGGAGGCGGGGCGCTGTCGCGCGGGCAGGTGGCCTTCGCCCTCGTCGCGCTGCTCGTGGCCCCCTGGGCCGGCTTCGACAGCTTCACCGTCGACCCGCGCATCGCCGAGGTCTGGCCGCTCGGCGGGGTCGGCTTCGTGCTGCTCTCCACGGTCTGGGCGGCCGGACGCCGGGCGATCGCCGGCGCCTTCGCCGCCATGGTCCTCGCCACGGGCGTGACCGCGCTCGCCTTCGACTACTCCCCCGCGGCGGCCGGCTGGATCGCGCTGTGCGGGGCGGCCCAGCCGCTGCTGATGATGCTCGCCTACCGACGCCTGCGGGGAGGCGACGGCTGGGTGCCGGTCCGCCCCGCCGACCTCTTCGGCCTCCTCGCGGCGAGCGTGGGCTCCTCCCTGCTCGTCGGTCTCGCCGGTGGCTTCCCCCACCTCTCCGTCGGCGACCTCCCCAGCGTCGTGCTGCTGTGGTGGGTGCTGCGCACCACCGTCTTCTGCTTCACCGTCGCGGTGATCTTCAGCATCCTCTTCCACTCGCCCGCCTCGGCGGAGGTCCTCGAGCCGAGCCACTGGGCCAACCAGCTCGCCCTGGTCCCCGTCGCAGCCCTGTGCGTGGTCGGCACCTACCACGACCCCTCGCTGCCGCTCTCGTGGCTGCTGCTCGTCCCCGCGGTGTGGGGCGGCCTGACGCTGACGATGCGCGGGGTGGCCTACGTCCTGCTGCTCGTGGCGCTGATGGCGGCCGGACTCACCTACCTGCCGCAGAACCAGTTCGGGTACGCCGGGTGGCTCCCGGCCGCCACCATCGTCGACACCCTGATCACGGCGGCGACGTGCTTCGCGACCGTGCTCACCCTGATGCGCCAGCAGCGAGCGCGGCTGATCGCCCAGCTCGACCAGCGTGGTCGCGAGGCCGAGCACCAGCGCGAGCTGCTCGCCGCCGTGGTCGACTCCATGACCGAGGGCGTCCTCCTGCTCGGCCCCGACGAGGTCCGGACCCGCAACGCCGCGGCCCGCCAGCTGCTCGGCCGCCCGATCCCCACCGACGGCAACGGCTCGTGGGTGCAGACCTTCGGGCTCACCGGACCCGAGGGGCAGCCCCTCTCCGAGGCCGAGCTGCGTCATCGGGTCGCACGCGCTGACGGGCTGGTCTCGGAGGTCCGCGTCGGCAGCGGTCCCGACGCCCGCCTGCTCGAGGTGGTCTCCAAGCGGCTCTCGCAGGGCGACGGGGACGAGCAGGCCGCCCGCCTCCTGCTGCTGCGCGACGTGACCGCCCAGCGCGCCCGGCTTCGGGAGCTGACCAGCTTCGCCGGCCACGTGGCCCACGACCTGCGCGGTCCGCTGACCGTGCTGGACGGCTGGCTCGAGGTGGCCCTCGACGAGGACTCCGACCACGACGACATCGCCGGCGCCCTCGCGCGCGCCCACGAGGCCAGCCAGCGGATGCGGCAGGTCATCGAGGACTGGCTCGGCTACACCGTGGTGCAGCAGGGGCAGATCCGCCCGGAGCCGGTCAAGCTCGCCGAGATCGCCCGCAGCCTCGTGGAGAGCCGCATCTCCAGCGTCGAGGACGACGTCCGGCCGCGCATCACCCTCGACCTCACCCACCACGTCCTCGTCGACCCCCGGCTGCTGCGCCAGCTGCTGGACAACCTCGTCGACAACGCCATCAAGTACACCGATCCCGGTCGGCCTCCCGTGGTCACGCTGCGCTCCCACGACGACGTCGAGCCCGGGTGGGTCCGGGTCGACGTCGTCGACGAGGGGATGGGCATCCCCGAGGGGCAGGAGGAGGCGATCTTCGAGGAGTTCCACAAGGGCCCCGTGCAGGGCCGCTCCGAGGGCACCGGTCTCGGCCTCTCGCTCACCCGACGCATCGTCGCGCTCCACGGCGGGGAGATGAGCGCCCGCCGCAACCCCGACGTCGGCTCGACCTTCAGCTTCACCCTGCGCAGCGCCTGACGCGGGACCGGGGCCTCAGCGCGAGCGGACGCCCCAGGCGGTGCCGCGGCCCCGCACGGCGATGTTCTGCAGCAACCCGATCGCCATCAGCGAGACGAACATCGACGAGCCGCCGTAGGAGACCAGCGGCAGCGGGACGCCCGTGACGGGCATGATGCCCAGGCACATGCCGATGTTCTGGAAGGCCTGGAAGGCGAACCAGCTGGCGATGCCGGCGGCGGCGACGCGACCGAACATGTCGTCGGCCCGCTGCGCGACCATGAGCGCGCGCCACAGCAGCAGGGCGAAGAGGGCGATCAGCACACCGGCCCCCACCAGCCCGAGCTCCTCGCCCGCGACGGTGAAGACGAAGTCGGTCTGCTGCTCGGGCACGAAGCGCGAGCGGGTCTGCGAGCCCTGGAAGAGTCCCTGGCCGAAGAGACCGCCGTTGCCGATCGCGATGCCGGCCTGGGTGACGTTGTAGCCGGCACCGCGCGGGTCGAGCCCGGGATCGGTGAAGGCGAGGAAGCGGTCGACCGGGTAGGGCTTGAGCACGCCTATGGACACGGCCGCGGCCGCGCCGCCGACCGCGCCGAGCGTCAGGCCCGCCAGCCAGAGGCGCCCGGCGCCCGCCACGGCGAG